>NZ_NHPJ01000092.1 GCF_002252985.1 Halorubrum halodurans
CGCGCCGACGAACGCGAACAGGCTCACCCCGGTCCCGTAGGAGACGGCCACGTCGACCGCGCCGAGGAGGGGAAGCGTCAGCGTCGTCGACAGCGCGGTCGGGAAGACGATGAACGCCACCGCGCCGACGGCCGCGCCCGAGGAGACGCCGATGATCGAGGGGTCGGCCATCGGGTTCCGGAAGAAGCCCTGCATCACGGTGCCCGCGGCCGCGAGCGAGAACCCCACGAGCGCCGCGAGCAGGATCCGCGGGAGCCTGACGAGCAGCACGATCCGGCGGTGGACGTCGTCGACGGGGAAGGCGAACGGCGACCGGTAGGCGAACTCGACGCCGGGCAGCGCGAGCGACCCGACGCCCGCCGTGCCGAACTCCACGCCCGCGGGCACGACCGCCGCGTTCAACACGATCTTCGCCACCTCCGCGGGCGGGATCCTGACCGGCCCGATCCCGGCGCTGACGACGACGACGACCGCCAGCGCGGCCGCTAACGCGGACGACCACGCGACGGCCCGACGCCGGACTCGCATCCGATAGGCAACAAAACTTGTAGTAGATAAATACTTATTGGACCGTCCGTGTCGATACATCGATGCGAGACAGCTTCGCGGTCGCGGTCGCCCTGCTCGTGACGACCGCCCTCGTGGGGGGCGTCGCGGGCGGGGCGGCGGGCGCACAGCCGACGGTCGAGACGGGCGACGCTCCGGAGATCCGCGGGACGGGTGCCCACCAGGCGGACGACGCGGCGTGTTCGTTCCCGCTCACCGTCACCGACGCGACGGGCACGGAGATCACCCTCGAGGAGCCGCCGGAGCGGATCACGACGACGAACCCGTCGGCCGCACAGACGCTGTGGGAGATCGGCGCGCGCGACCGCGTCGTCGGCGTGACCCAGTACGCGGCGTACCTCGACGGGGCGGGAGAGCGAACGAACGTCTCCGCCGCGGGCCTCGGCGTCGACGTCGAGAAGGTCGTCGGGACGGACCCGGACCTGGTGTTGGCCCCGAACGCCTCCGCCGACGACGTGGAGCCGCTGCGGAACGCCGACCTCACCGTCTACCACTTCTCGGAGGCGACCGACGTCGACGACATCGCCGAGAAGACGACGACCGTCGGCCGGCTGGTCGGCGCGTGTGACGCCGCCGCCGAGACGAACGCGGAGATGAACGCCGCGGTCGCGGAGACCCGCAACCGGACCGCCGACCTCGACCGCCCGGCCGCGCTCTACCCGCTGGGGAGCGGCTTCGTCGCCGCCGGTGACACCTTCATCGACGAGCTCATGACGATCGGCGGTGTCGAGAACGTCGCCGCCGCCGAACACGAGGGGTACCCACAGCTCTCCGCCGAGGTCGTCCTCGAGCTGGACCCCGAGCTCATCCTCGTCAACGGTCCCGACGCGCCGATCATGGACGAGGAACCGTACGCGAGCACGACCGCCGGCCGGGAGGGGAACGCGGTCGTCGTCGAGGTCCAGTGGCTGAACCAGCCCGCGCCGCGCAGCGTGATCGTGGCGACGTCGACAATCGCGGACGCGGTCGAGGCGTACGAGGCGGAGAGCGACGACGACGGCGAAAGCGAGACGGGGAGCGACGACGGGGACACCGAGGTCGGGAGCGACGGCGACGACGAGTCCGACGACGCCGGATCGACCGGGACCGGCGACGAGGCCCCCGGATTCGGGGTCGTCGCCGCGGTGCTGGCCGTGCTCGCGACGCTCGCCGTCGGCGTGAGCCGCCGGCCGTAGGGAGGACTTGCCGGTCGTAGGGAGAACCCGCCGGGCGCGGAGGCCGGACGCGGGCGGCTCCTCAGATCCCCTGGCCCATCAGGTGGCTGCGCAACACGTCGGGCGTCTTGAGCCCGGCGTCGGTGTTGAGGAGGACCACCGTCTCGTCGCCGTCGAAGTACCCCTCCTCGGCGAGCTCCCACGCGCCCGCCGGCGCGGCTCCGCCCGCGGCGCCCGTCTCGATCACCTCGTTCTGGGCGACGGCGACCGCGCTCGCGAGGACGTCCTCGTCGTCCGCGGTCACCGCGGTCCCGCCGCTCTCCCCGATGGCCGCCAGGGCCTCGCGGCCGCCGGCCGGGTCGGGGATCTCCAACTCGCCGCAGATCGTGTCGGGCGTCGACCACGGCTCCGGCTCGTCGAGCCCGCGCTCGTGTGCGGTCGCGATCGGGGCACAGCCGCTCGCCTGCGCCGCGACGAGCCGGGGCACCGCGTCGATCGCGCCGATCCGCGCCAGCTCGACGAACCCCTTGTGGATCCCGGCGAGCACCTCGCCGGTGCCGGTCGGGACGACGACGACGTCGGGCGTGTCGCCGAGGTCGGCGACGAGCTCGAACGCGACCGTCTTCACCCCCTCGTGGCGGTAGGGGGTCGCGAACTCGTCGAGGTCCGTGTACTCCGTCTCCAGCTGCTCGTCGACGGCGGCGGCCGCGTCGGGGTAGCGCCCGCCGACGACCCGCATGTCGCCGCCGTGGACGTTCGTCATCGCCTTGTTCGAGAAGGCACAACGCGAGGGGACGAACGCGTACGAGCGCAGGCCCGCCCGCCCGGCGTACGCCGCCATCGACTGGCCGGCGTTGCCGGGGCTCGCGCACGCGAGCGGCTCGACGTCGCGGTCGTCGGCGACCGCCGCGACCGCGGTCATCGCGACCGAGAGCCCGCGGTCGAGGACGGTCCCCGTCGGGTTCCGCCCCTCGTCCTTGACGTAGACGCGCTCGACGCCGAGCTCGTCGGCCAGGCGGTCGGTCGGCACGAGCGGGGTCGACCCCTCGCTGCCCGAGAGCGCGGCCGAGGCGGGAAACGGCAGGAGCGCGTCGTACCGCCAGTGGCCGGGCGCGCGAGCCCGCTCGGCGCCCGCGCCGTCGCCCGCCGAAGCCGCTCCCGCGCCGAACAGCGCGTCGGGATCGACCGCGTCGTAGCGGTAGGTCGCCTCGACGTGCCCCGCCTCCTCCGGGAGGGCCGCCGGGTCCGCCGTCTCGTACACTCGACCGGACGCGCGACTCTCCAGCCCGCGGAACGTCTCCGTCGTCTCCATACGTGACCTTGCGGCGGGCCCGACTAATCGCTTCGCTTCCCGCGCGGGCCGGGGACGGGAACCGGCGGGTCGACACGCAGCGGACGGGTCGACGAACCGACACGCCGCGGACCGACCGACCCGTCCCGCGGCCGCTTATTACCCGCCGGCCCGATATCACGCGCATGGACGCAGACGCCATCGTCGTCGGCGGCGGCCTCGCCGGGCTCGTCTCGGCGGCCCGGCTCGCGGAGACGGGCGCGGACGTGACGCTTCTCGAACGGCGGCCGCGCGTCGGCGGCCGGGTCCGCTCCCGCGAGGTCGACGGCTTCACGCTCGACCGCGGGTTCCAGGTGCTGTTCACGAGCTACCCGGCCGTGGCGCGCGAGCTCGACACGGAGGCGCTCGACCTCCGCCGGTTCTCGCCGGGCGCGACGATCTGTCGGCCGGGATCGCGGGCCGTCCTCTCTGACCCGCTCCGCGAGCCGACCGCCGCGATCGAGTCCGCGCTCAACCGCGAGGTGCCCTTCTCCGACAAGCTCCGGACGCTCGCGCTCCGGTACGACCTCTCGAATCGCGCGGACGACGAGTTCTTCGCGGACGCCGGCTCCGACGCCTCGATCCGCGAGTACCTCGCCGACTGGGGCTTCTCGAGCGACTACGTCTCGAACTTCGTCGAGCCGTTCTACGGCGGGATCACCCTCGACCGGTCGCTGTCGACCTCCAAGGCCGTCTTCGAGTACACCTTCCGCGCGATGAGCCGCGGGTCGATCGCGATCCCCGCCGACGGGATGGCGGCGATCCCCGACCAGCTGGCCGAGCGCGCCGCGGACGCCGGCGTCGAGGTCCGTACCGGCGAGGACGTCGAGGCGGTCGACGTCGGGTCGGGCGGCCGGTTCCGGCTCGGCTCCGGCGGGCCCGTCGACGGCGCGCGCGTCGAACTCGCCGACGGGGAAACGCTCGACGCGAACTGTGTGGTCGTCGCGACCACGCCCCCGGAGGCGCGGCGGCTGACGGGCGTCGAGTCGGTCCCCGAGTCGGGGGTGCCGAACGTCACCGCGTGGTTCTCGCTGCCCGAGCGGTCGTCGTTTTCGACCCGGAGACGGATCCTGCTCAACGCGGCGGGCGAGTCGCCGAACGCGGTCGTCCCGATCTCGGAGGTCGCCCCCGAGTACGCACCCCGGAACCGGCCGCTGCTCGCGGCGACGTTCCTCGGCGAGGCGGCGCTGGAGCGCGAGGCGGCCGACCTCCGTGCGGACACCCGCGAGGCGCTCTCGGCGTGGTATCCGGAACGGGGGTTCGAGAGCCTCGAGACCGTCGCAGTCGACCGGATCCCGTTCGCGCAGTTCGCCCAGCCGCCGGGCGTCCACGCGACGCTTCCCGCCCCGGACGACCCGGAGGGGCCGGTGGTGCTCGCGGGCGAGTACACCGAGTGGTCCGCGATCCAGGGGGCGCTGGAGAGCGGGCGGACCGCGGCGGCGGCCGCGCGCGAGCATCTGGAGACGTAGAGCAGCCGGAGAGCGCGGCCGGCGTCGTCGTTCCCGCCGTCGCTACGCTCGATCGTCCCCGTCGGCGGAGTCGCCGTCGTCCTCGCCGGGCAGCCGGAGCACGTTCTCGCGTCCCAGCCGGAACCCCTCCAGGTCGCCCTCGTCGCGGAGCCCGGTGACCACCTGGCTCGTCTTGGCCGCCGTCCAGTCGAGCTCCTCGGCGACCCGTTTCTGCTTCATCCGCCCGCCCTCCCGCTCGATGAGCCGGAGGACCTGCTCCTCGTTGCTCAGAAGCTCCGCGTCGACGGGCGGCGTCCCCCCGTCCCCGTCCGGGGGGTCCTCGTCCGTCGGGGCACCCTCCGCCGGATCACCCTCCGCCGATCCCTCGTCGGTCGACCCCGCCCCGGTCGACCCGTCGGGATCGTCGACGACCGCCGACCCGGATCCGTCGTCGGGGCGTCCCTCGACGTCGCCCGCGCCGGCGGTCGACGCGGCCCCCGACTCGGCCGGGGACGCCCCGGACGACGTCGTCGACGACCCGCGCTCGCGCCGGGCGTACGCGGCCGCCCCGCCGAGGACGACGAGGAGGCCGGCGGCGAGGAGCGGGAGCCCGCTCGGGATCGAGTTCACCACGGAGTCGGGGACCGCCGCGATCCGCGGTTCGCCCCCGGCGAAGTCGACCGGACCGACCCAGACGACCGACCCGTCGCGCGTCTCCGCGGGCGCGGGGGAGGCCGTCTCCAGTTCGTGGGAGTCCGGCCACGAGACGATGAGGGAGCTCTCCTCGTCGAGGAACAGCCCGTCGATCGCGTCGCCGGCCGCGATCCGGCCGTCCTCGACGGCCGCGAACCCGCCCCACCGGAACCGATAGGTGACGATCCCGTACTCCTGGGGGATCTCCCGGCGCTCCGCGGTCACCGACACGTTCGAGACGCTCATCTCGCGGCCCGTCGCCGACGCGGACTCGTTGACCGTCGTCTCCATCCGTCCGCGAAAGCGGTCGGCGTACGCCGCGGGGTTCGCCTCGAGGTCCGTCCGGAACTCCTCGAAGGCCCGTTCCTCGTCGCTCGTCGAGAGCCGAACCCGGTACTCGATCGTCCAGACGGCGTCGCCGTCGGCGTCGACGGCGGCGGTGATCAGGACGTCGTCGGGATCGATCTCCTCCTGCTGAGCGAAGGGGTCCCCGGCGACCCCCGCGACGCCGCCGGACGCGCCGACGAGCAGGCCGCCGATGAGGAGCCCGACGACGAGGAGACGCCGGGGGACCGGCGGGAGCGTCGTTCGCTTCACGCCCGACCCGACACGCGGGCGCGCTAAATCGCTTCTCATGTCCGGCATCGACTCCGGACGTCCGTCGCCGACGGGGGCACGCTACGCGCCACCGCGCCGCTCCCCCCCGCCCGCTCCGTCTCCCGAACCGGGATCGCTTCCACCGGCACCGTCACCGGGGTCGCTGTCGCCGGCACCGTCACCGGGATCGCTTCCACCGGCACCGTCACCCGGACCGCTTCCACCGGCGGCGTCGCTGCCGTCGTCGCCGTCCGCCGTCCCTGCCCCGGTCGCGTCGGCACCGTCGTCCGCGGAGCCGCCGCTCGCGGAGTCGCCACCGGCGGGGGCGCCGGTCGACCCGCCGTTCCCGCTTCCGGTGGTGGCGTTCCCGGCAGTGGCGCTTCCGTCACCGTCGCTCCCGGCAGTGGCGTTTCGGCCGGAACGCGCCCCGCGGTCCGGTCCGCTCCGTGCCGGCCCGTCGCCGGCGGACGCGTTCCGCGGTCCCGACGCGTCGACACCGGGGCGATCGGCGTCGGTTCCCGGAGGGCCGCCGCCGGGGAGCCCATCGAGCGGAGCCCCGCCGCCGGGGGTTCCCGGAGGACCGCCGCCGGATCCGGGCGGACCGCGGCGGTCGGGGCCCATCGGCGCGCCGGTCCGGTTTCCGCCGATCTCCCGAGCGATCGCCGCGGTCTCGGGACCGCTCAGTTCGCTTGCGCTCCGGCGCAGGGTTCGGATCCGCTCGGCGTCGACGCCGCGCTCGACGAGCGCCTCCGCGGGAAGCCCAGCCGCGACGGCGGCGCTCCGGTTCGTCGTTCGGTTCACCACGGCCGCCCGCGTGCCGATCGCCGCCTTCCGGGCGGCGTACGCGCCGGGACTCACGTTCCCGGCCTCGCGGCGTTCGCGGAGCTCCCGTTGCCGCTCCCGTAGCTCCGCGAGCCGCCGCTCGTTCCGCTCGAGTTGCGCCGCGATGACCGCCGCGCGCTCCGCGTCGGTCTCCGCCTCCGCGAGCCGGATCTCGAAGGACCGCGAGGACACTTCGCCGTCGATCTCGGCCCCCTGGACGCCGATGACCCCAGAGAGCCGTTCGCCGGGCGAGAGGTTCGCCGTGGCGTTCGCCGGTCCGGTTCGCGTGTCGTTCTCGGGGGTCGTCCGGGCGACCGGCGCGTCCTCGCCGGCGGCCGCGTCGCCGGTCGCCTGCGGCGCTCCGGAGTCGCCGGTCACGGCGGCGCCGAGCGGGACCATCGCGATCAGTCCCGCGACCGCCAGGGCGGCGACGAGCAAGGTGATCCGTCGGGTCATGCGTCCCGATCGGCGACCGCCGCGTAAATACACCGACACCCTTCAGGTCGGATCAAGCCCGATCAAGCCGGATTAACTCGGGGTGATCGCGGCCGGACCGTCGCGACCGGCGGCCGACCGCGATCTCAGTACGACTTCGCGAAGTAGGCCGTCCGCTCGGCCGGGTCGCCGCAGATCGCGCATGTCTCGCCGTGGTCTCCGTTCCCGCCCTCCCCGGCGAGGGGGTCGTCGTCCTCGAAGGGAACCATGACGATCTCCGCGGCCATCGGCTCCTTGATCGGCTCCTCGCAGGCCTCGTCGCCGCACCACGGCGTCTTCACGTAGCCGCCGTGTTGGCCGAGCGTGCCGAGGATCCCGGCGCGGTCGTCCGCCTCCCGGACCTCGCCGTCGAGGGTGTCCTCGGCGGCCGCGTACAGCTTCGCGTACACCGTGTCGAGGTGGTCGCGGACGACGTCGACGACGTCCTCCCGGTCCTCGACGTGCTCCTCGCCGTCGGGGCGATGGTTCAGCGTCAGCTCGTCGTCCTCGACCTCGTAGGGGCCGATCTCGATCCGCAGCGGGATCCCGTTCAGCTCGTGTTCGTTGAACTTGAAGCCGGGGTTGCGCTCGTCGCGGTCGTCGAGCTCGACGCGGATCCCCGCGTCCTCGAGGTCGTCGGCGACCCCCTCCGCGTACGCGAGCACGTCGGCCTTGGTGTCCTCCTGCCAGATGGGGACGACGACGACCTGCGTCGGCGCGACCGTCGGCGGGAGCACGAGCCCCTGCTCGTCGGAGTGGGTCATGATCAGCGCGCCGAGCGCGCGCCAGGAGAGCCCCCACGAGGTCGTGTGGGCCGTCCGATCGTTCTCCTCCTCGTCGGAGAAGGTGATGTCGAACGCCTCCGCGAACGACCGTCCGAGGTGGTGGGAGGTCGCGCCCTGGACGGACTTCCCGTCGGGCATGAGCGCCTCGACGGTCGTCGTCGTGTCCGCGCCGGGGAACGCGTCGTGGTCCGGCTTCTGGCCCTTGAGGACCGGGATCGCGAGGAAGTCCTCGTAGACGGACTCGTACTGGTCGAGCCGGGTCATCGTCTCCTCCCAGGCGTCCTCGCTCGTCGCGTGGGCGGTGTGGCCCTCCTGCCAGAGGAACTCCTTCGTCCGGAAGAACGGCTTCGTCTCCGTCGCCTCCCAGCGCACGACCGAACACCACTGGTTCACCCGCAGCGGGAGGTCGCGGTGGCTCCGGACCCACTGGGAGATGTACGGCGTGATGATCGACTCGGAGGTCGGTCGCACCGCGAGCCGCTCCTCGAGCTCCGTGGTTCCGGCTTCCGTCACCCACGCGACCTCGGGGTCGAACCCCTCGACGATGTCCTTCTCGCGTTCGAGGTACGACTCGGGGATGAACATCGGGAAGTAGGCGTTCCGAACGCCGGTGTCCTTGAACTTCGCGTCGAGAAAGCCCTGGAGCCGCTCCCAGACCGCGTACGCCCGCGGCCGCGTGACGATGAAGCCGCTCATGCCCTCGGGGCCGTAGTCCGCGAGTCCTGCCTTCCGTACGACCTCGGCGTACCACTCGCCGGTGTTGTGTGACTTGGACTCGGTGATCCCGAGCTCCTGGTCGTCGTCGCTCATTGTTCCTCACACGGCGGGTCGCGGGCTTAAAAGGTCCGAAGGCGCGTGCGGGGGCGGCGCGGGCGCGGACGGGAACGAGGGACGGACGGAGAAAGGTTAACTCCCCCGCAGGTCCTACGCTCCGGCATGGACCTGTCGGGGCTCCGCCGTCACGCGTCGCGGTCGCTCGCGGGTCGCCGCGAGGCGGCCGTGTTGGCCCCGGTGATCGAACGCGACGGCGACGCCCACCTGCTGTTCACGAAGCGGGCCGAACACCTCGGGGAACACCCCGGCCAGATGAGCTTTCCCGGCGGCGGCCGCGAGCCGGTCGACCGGACCCTCACCGACACCGCGCTCCGGGAGGCGAACGAGGAGGTCGGGATGCGGCCGGAGGAGGTCGACGTCGTCGGCCGCATCGACGACACGCGGACCAGCAGCGCCTACGCGGTCCGGCCGTTCGTCGGGGTCGCGCCCGACCGCGAGTACGTCCCCGACGAGTCGGAGGTCGCCGAGGTCGCCGTCCTCCCGATCGACGACCTCGTCGACCCCGCGAACTACGAGTCCGAGCGGCGGCTCGGCCACCCGGAGTACGGCGACCACCGCGTCCACTACTTCCACGTCGACGGCTACACCGTCTGGGGCGTGACCGGGCGGATGGTGGTCCAGCTGCTCGAGCGCACGACCGACTGGCGCGCCCCGCCCGACCCCGACCGCGTCGTCGGCCCCGAGGCCGACTTCCCGATCTGAGCGGGAGACGACGGGCGACTCCGGTCGCCGCCGACCGCGAACGGCTGGATTCAAGTCCGCCGACCCGGAACCGGAGGGCATGCAACCCGGAGATCGCGTCCGCGTCGACCGCGGGGACGTCACGAACGAGGGCGTCCTGTTGCCCTCGACGACGCGCGACCACCTCGTCGTCAAGCTCGACGGCGGGTACAACGTCGGCATCGACCGCGAGGACGCCGACGTGGAGGTGCTGGAGTCGGGCGCGCGCGACGTCGACGACGCCGGCGACGCGGGCGAGTCGAGCGAGATCACCTTCGACGACGACCTCCCGACGGTGGCGCTCATCTCCACCGGCGGCACCATCGCGTCGACCGTCGACTACCGCACGGGCGCGGTCACGGCGCGGTTCGACGCCGAGGACGTGTTGCGGGCGGTCCCCGACCTCGCCGGCCGCGCGAACTACCGCGGGCGCGTCGTCGCCAACATCCTCTCCGAGAACATGGAGCCCGGCATCTGGCGGGACCTCGCCGAGGCGGTCCGCGAGGAGGTCGCGGCCGGAGCCGACGGCGTCGTCGTGATGCACGGGACGGACACCATGCAGTACTCCGCCTCGGCGCTCGCCTTCTCGCTCGACGTCCCCGTTCCGGTCGTCTTCACGGGGAGCCAGCGCTCGGCGGACAGACCCTCCTCGGACAACGTCATGAACGCCGTCTGTGCCGTGGAGGCCGCGAAGGCCGACCACGCGGAGACGCTCGTGTGTATGCACGCGAGTCCCTCCGACGACGTCTGCGCGCTCCACCGTGGCACCCGCGTGCGGAAGAACCACACCTCCCGGCGCGACGCCTTCGAGACGGTCGGCGCGGAGCCGCTCGGGCTCGTCGACTACGAGGCCGCCACCGCGGCGGGCGCCGACGGCGACGTCGCCGCGGAGGCGATCGCCTGGAACCGGGAGCCCGCCACGCGGGACGTCGAGGAGGGGGAGAGGGCCGACCCCGCCATCGCGGCCGACCTCGAGAGCGACGTCGAGCTCGTGAAGTTCACGCCGGGGATGGATCCCGCGGCGTGGGATTACCTGGAGGGGAAAGCCGGCGTCGTGATCGAGGGGACGGGGCTCGGCCACGTTCACACCGACCTCATCCCGCGGATCGAGTCGCTCGTCGTCGACGGCACGGTCGTCGTCATGACGAGCCAGTGTCTCGAGGGCCGGGTGTGCGACCGGGTGTACGACACCGGTCGCGACCTGATCGACGCGGGCGTGATCGAGGCGGGCGACACCCTCCCCGGCACCGCGAAGGTGAAGCTGATGTGGGCGCTCGCGAACCTCGACGACCCCGCGGCGGCGATGCGCCGGGACCTCGCGGGCGAACTCACCGAGGAGTCCCGCCCCTGGCGGTGAGCGGCGGCCGCGGAGGCCCGTCCGACGCGATCGCTCGCGACGCGACCCCGTGCCGGCCGCGACCGGACCCGTCGCCCCGCGGGATCCCCTGACGGGGGGATCCCGAGGGAGTCACCTACGGTTCGGCGTCCTCCCGGAAGGTCGCCTCCAGCCCGAGGCCGACGCGGGAGCCGTAGCGGTCCCAGACGACCACGAGCGACGGCACCAACACGATCGAACAGAGGTACGCGTAGAACACGCCGAGCGCGAGCAGCGCGCCGAACTCCTGGATCAGCGGGATGACGGCGAGCCAGAGCACGCCGAGGCCGGTGACGGTCGTGAGCATGCTCCCGGTGAGCGCGCCGCCGGTGCCGCCGATGGTGACGTCGAGCGCCTCCTGGAGCGGCTCGCCGGCCTTGTACTCGTCGACGAACCGGTGGACGAAGTGGACGGTGTAATCCACCCCGAGCCCGATCGACACCGAGAGGATGGGCGCGTTGATCGGCGTCAGCGGGATGTCGAGCAGCCACATCGACCCGACCAGCAGCCCGACGGTGGCGAGCACGGGGACGAGATTGAGCACGCCGTACACCGCCTTCCCCTCCAGGTACCGGTAGGACAACGTGAGGAACGCCGCCGTGAACACGAACGCCGCGATCAGGCTCCGGACCGCCGACTCGAGGAGCAGGTCGATCACGGCCTCGTTGACGACGAGGGTCCCGGTGGCGACCGCGGTCAGCGGCGTCCGGTCCGCGAGCTCCCGCACGTCGGCGACGGCCTGCTCGCTCTCGACGCCCGGCCGGATCGTGTAGTCGATCCGGGCGCTCCCCCGGTCGGCCGCGATGTAGCCGCGCGCGCGCTGCTCCGCGGGGGAGTCGAGCAGCGCGTCGTACACCTCGTCGACGTTGCGGTCGGGGACGCCCGTGCCGAGCCGGTCGTTCCGCTCGACGAGCCGACGGAACTCGGGGTCGCTCTCGGCGCGGTCCTCGATCACGGTGACGACGCTGGTGCTCCGTGCGCGACGCCGGTCGGTCGTCGCGAACGTCTCCGGCGGGTTGCGGGTGGTCCGGTCGATCAGCTCGAGCGAGTCGTCGTCGCGGACGGACTGGTCGATGTACAGCGTCACCGACCCCACGAAGTCCTGGTCGAACTCCTCCTCGAAGAGGGTGAGCACGTCGAGGAACGTGTACTCCGTCGGCGCGAGCGGCTCCGGAAGCTGGCTGTACGTCTCCAGCCGGTCCTCGTCCGGGAAGAAGGCCTCCTCCGAGAACTCCGTGTCGACGCCCGTGCCGTACGCGCCGCCGAGCGCCCCGCCGAGGAGCACGACGACCACGACGAGGACGGGCGCGACCCGCGAGAGGTCGACGCCGACGTGGAGGAGGCGGCCGAGCCGTGACCCGCCCGTGCCGAGCGGCGTCGACCCGAACTCGGGGACCGGCAGCCGGTCGCGCCACCGGTCGACGAACACCTTCGCGGCGGGGAGGTAGACCCCGAAGACCAGCAGGGTGAACACCATCCCGACGGCGGCGACGATCCCGAAGTCGCGGTTCGGGTCGAACGGACTCACGACGTTGGCGATCAGGCTGACCACGGTCGTGATCGTCACGAGCAGGAAGGCGATGAACAGCTGGTCGGTCGTCGTCCGCATCGACGCCTCGATCCCGCCGCCCTCCAGCCGCTCCTCGCGATATCGGTTGATGATGTGGATCCCGAAGTCGATCCCGACCGCGACGAGAAGCGGGAAGACGGTGACGAGCGAGTCCGAGAAGGGGATCCCCGCGTACCCCATGAACCCGAACGTCCACACCACCGACATCCCGAGCGCGGAGAGCCCGAGCGTCATGTCGATCGGGTCGCGGTAGGCTAAAAGCAGGAACAGGAGGATGAACACGAGCGCCGCGGGGAAGACGATGACCGCGGTGTCGGTGAGCAGCGCGTTGATCTCGCTCTGGAGGATCCCGTCGCCGAAGAGGATCGCGTTCTCGCCCGCCTCCATGCCGGGCACCGAATCGACGACCGCGACGCTGCGGACCTGGAGGGTCTCGACCCGCGCGGTCGTCGCCGCGTCGGGCACGTCGTAGGTGACGCCGACGATCGCGCTGTCGGCCTGCTGGGCGGTCGGGTTGTAGTCCGTCGACACCTGCGCGGCCACCGCGCCCGACTCGTCGGCGGCCGCGATCGCGGCGGCGAGCTCGGTCGGCGTCGCCGCGACGACCGCGTCGCGCTGCTCGCCCGGAGTCTCGGCCGACGGGTCGAGCTCGCGGGCGATCGCGTTCGCGTGGCTCGTCGTCGACGCGACCCGGAGCGTCGAGCGCGACTCCAGTCGCTCCTGCGTCTCGAGGATCCGCACGAGCGCGTCCCGCGAGAGGACGTCGTCCTCGGTGACGATGACCTGCCCGGCGGTGTCCGACCCGCCGATCGAGGACTCGAACTCCTCGTCTATCTCGTCGAGCGCCTGCTGGGCCGGGATGTCCTGGGTGAACTGGTCGGCCCCCGCCGACGTCGAGATGGCCGTGACGCCGCCGAACGCGACGACGGTCACGAGCAGGAACGCGACGATCACGGCGACCGGACGGCCGGTGGCGAGCTCGTCGATGCGCTCGACGAGCCGGTCTGCGGCGGTCACCGTCGCCTCCCCGACGGCTCGCGCGGCGTCGACCGTCCGTGCCAGCGGCGACGCGGATCGGGTCCGGTCATCGGGTCACTGTCGCCCGCGATACCAGACCGCCCCGCCGACGAGCCCGGCGAGGACCAGGATCCCGAACACGATCGTGGCCATCGAGGGACCCCCGCCGTCGTCGACCGGCTCGGTCACCTCGAGCGGGTACTGTGTCACGTCGGAGATCCGGTCGTTCCCCCGCCCGTCCTCGTACCGGAAGTCCAACTCCACCGGATACGTCCGGATCCCGGCGCCGCCGCCGGCGGACACCTCGAACCAGATCTCCGTCGACTCGCCGGGCTCGAGCTCGTCGACGAACGCCTCGTCGGTCGGGGCGGCGATCGGGTCGTCGGCGTACAGCCCGGCGTTGATCGACGAGAGCGTCTCGGGGCGCTGGTTCGTGATCTCGAAGGTTATCCGGCGCGTCTCGCCGGCCGGCACGGTCGGGTCGTCGGCCTCGATCGCGAACTCCGGCCGCCGCGGGGCGACCGCGATCCGGGCGGTCGACTCCTCCGTCAGCGTCGCGTCGTCGCCCATGTACTCCACGGTGAAGCGGACCTGCCGGGGACCCGGATCGGCCTGCCCGCTCACGTCCGCGTCGAACGAGAAGTCGGTCGACTCGCCGGGCGCGAGGTCCGGCAGCGCGTAGCGGCTCTCCCCGAGCGTCACCCGCGTGCTCTGCGGCTCGGCCACCAGCACCGCCTCGTCGACGGTCCGCGGGCCGTCGTTCGTGAGCGTCCCGTTTATCGACCCGGAGTAGCCGACCTCCAGGGTCGAGTCGACGCCGTCGACCGCGAACGACTGGCCGGGGCCGACCGGGATCCGGGCGGTCGACTCGTCGCTCGCGACGCGGTCGCCGCTCTCGTGTTCGACGGTGAACCGGAACTGTCGCGGGCCGGCGTCGGCCTCCGGAGTCACGTCGGCGTCGAGCGAGAACTCGGCCGACCCGCCGGGCGCGAGGTCCGGCAGCGCGTAGCGGCTCTCGGGGAACGTCACGCCGGGGCTCGTCGACTCCGCGACGAGGACGGCGTCGTCGACCGCCAACGGACCGTCGTTCGTCACCCTCCCGGCGACGGTCCCCGAGTGGCCGACGCTCAGGCTGCCGTCGACGCCCTCGACCGCGAACCGCTGTTCGGGCGTCGGCGTCACGCCGATCCGCGAGGACGGCGAAGCGACCTCCCCCCCGTCGCCGTCGCGGTACTCGACGCTCGTGCGCAACACGTAGGTCCCGCCGGCGAAGTCGGGCGCGACCGACGAGTCGAACCGCACGGTCCGGTTCTCCTCGGGATCCCAGTCGCCGACGAACACGTCCGGCGGACCGTTCGCGCCCACGGTGACGCCGCTGCCCGAGACGCTCCCCGTGACGATCGCGTCGCGGGCGGTCTCGTCGCCGACGTTCCGGAGCGTGACCCGGACCTCGCCGGTTCCGCCCACCTGCGCGTCGGTCCCGGCGTCGACGATCGCGAACCGCGCCCCGTCGTCGACCACGACGGTGACGTCCAGCTCCTCGCTCCTGGAGGAGTCGTAGGTGGTGCTACTGTTCGGGACGATGGTCCGGGTGTAGTGGTAGTCGACCGTCACGTCGAGTTCGTACTCGCCGTCCGCCGCGTCGTCGGGGACGGCGATCCCGATCGGGACTGAGGTGGGCGTGCCGGGCGGGACGTCGCCGACGGCGATCTCCTCGCTCGTCACCGCGATCGGGTCGTCGTCGTCCTCCGCCTCCGCCTCGAGCGTGAGGCTCCGCGCGGTCGTCACGCGCGGGTCGACGTCGTTGCCGATGGACATCTCCCCGGTGTTGAGGAGGTCGACCTCGATCGTCGTCTCCCCGCCGGTGGGCACGGTCGGCTGGGGGAGGTACGCCTCGAGGTCCGGCTCGCCGCGGACCTGCCCGACCTGCCCGACCGCGTCGTCGCCCTCGGGGCTCCCGACCGCGAGCGTGCCCGCCGCGTCGGGGCCGTCGGAGACGCCCGAGACCGGCGTCGGCTGTGCGGCGACGCCGGCGAAGCTCCCGACCGCGGCGACGAGGAGCGCGCCCGCGACGACGACCGCGACGACCGTGCGCCCGCTCGGGAGCGTCACCGCTCACCTCCGGTGCGCGAGCGACGGGAGGGGACTGTCCGGAGGACGGCGGCGCGAACGGCGGGCGAGGTGCGGAGGCGGGACGTGAGAGCGGCGGCGGAGGCGGCGGCCGCGAGCGTGAGGCCGCGGCGTCGGAGGGACGACCCTCCGATCGCCGGTGGTCGAGTCATGGCTTCGTCTCTCACGCCGACGGCATAAGCGTGTTGAATGAACGTTCAATCAGGAGCGATATATACTTCACCCCGGTACACTCCGCATGGACGACCCGTTCACGGAGCCGACGGACACGCGGGAGGCCATCCTCGGCGCGGCCTTCCGCGCGCTCTGTGAGCACGGGTACGCGGACCTCACGATAAAGCGGATCGGCGAGGCGTTCGAGAAGAGCCCCTCGCTCGTGTACCACCACTACGACGGGAAGGACGAGCTGTTGGTCGACCTCCTCGAGTTCCTGCTCGAGGACTTCGAGGCGGCCATCGCGGGGGGCGCCTTCGACCTCCCGCCGCGGGCGCGGCTCGACGCGTACGTGGCGGCGATGACCGATCCGGACGGGGTCGACGACGAGCACGCCCCCGACGGCCGGTTCCTCGTCGCGATGGTCGAGCTCCGCGCCCAGGCGGCGACCGACGGGGCGTACCGCGAGCACTTCGACCGGAGCGACCGCGTGTTCCGCCGGTTCCTCGAGCGATCCGTCCGCGAGGCGGCCGCCGAGGCGCGTCCGGACGGCCGGTCGGGCGCGGCGGGCGCCGTTTCCGAGGGCGTCGACGACGGGGTCGCGCCCGCCGCGGTCGCGGAGACGCTCCAGACGCTCGCGACCGGCGCGATGCTGCGCTGGTCGACGACGACCGACCGCGAGTGGGCCGGGGCGGTCCGCGAGGAGGCGAGCCGGTACCTGTCGCGGACGCTTCCGGCGGTGGATCCGGAGGCCTAGGGGAGCTGACGGCGGGTCATCGACCCGTGGCGCCGTCGGCGTCCATGCGGCTGACCTCCTCCTCGAGCCACTCGCGGATCCACTGGACGCGTTTGATCCGCTGGTGGGCGATGCTCTCCGCGGTGTCGGAGACGACGCGGTCGGTGTGGTCGCGGCCGCGGTCGAGCACCCGGTCGACCATCTTCGCGGCGTCCATGTGGGTGCGGGACTCGTACCCCATCCGCAACAGCATCAACACGGCCCCGTTCGCGCCGACCTTGTCGAGCACGTCGGCCTCGATCAGACAGCGGCTCTCCAGTGGCACGTCGGCCAGGTCGCCGGTGTAGGAGTGGTCGACGACCGCCCCGCACACCTCCTCGATGAACGACTCCGGGTAGTTCCCGCGGCTCTGGAGGTACTCGCGGGCGACGCGTGCGCCGGCCTCGGCGTGGACGTCCTGGTCGACCTCGAGTTTGGCCACGTCGTGGAACGCCGCCGCCACGCGGACGACGTCGACGTCCGCGCCCTCGGCCTCGGCGATCTCCTCGGCGAGGTCGATCACGTTGAGGATGTGATTGAACCGGTACTCCGCCGAGTGCCAGGGGTACCACCGCATGCGTCCGCCGTCCTCCTCGCTCTCGACGCTGGCCGCGAGGTAGTCCCGCACGAACCGTTTCATCTCCTCGAAGTCCTCGTCGTCCACCTCCGTTTCCTTAATCTCGACGCCCACGGAGACCACCTCGGGCGAAAAACTCGTGATTCATTGGCCTAACGGAGGGGCGTTCCGTTCTTAGTCGTTACGACGAGGGCCTCGGAGAGCGGGCCGATCCGGGCGTCACGAACGCGGAGCGGCTCAGTGGTCGTCCTCGCGCCACTTGTGTTCACACTCGGTACAGACGAAGAATCGGGTCTCGGACTCGTCGGCCGAGCGGATCTGCTGCATGTACCAGTACGCTCGGTCGTTGCCACACTCCGGGCAGTGTGCCGTCGTCTCCGGCAGTCCCTTGTCCTCGGCGTCGCTGACGTCGACGATCTCCGACTCCTCCTGTGACTGCGTGGTCCAGGCGTCCTCCTCGTCCCCGTCGCGGCCGACCTCGTGACCGCAGGCGTCACAGACCCAGTGGTCCGCTCCCTCGCCCGACTTCATCATCGAGCCGCACTCGTCGCAGAACTTCATGTACGAACCAACGAGAGGTCACACACATAAGCGGCGGGATCCCGCGGTCGCGCCCGCGGGAACTCCGAGTACCTCGCGGTCGGGATCGGCGACGGGTCTCACGCGACGTGATCGGCGAGGGCGAACCGGATCCGCTCTTCCCCGCTTCCCTTCGTCTCGCGGCCGGTGACGACGACCTCGCCGATCTCGCCGGTGGAGCCGACGTGCGTCCCCGCACAGGCCGTCCGATCGTACGGGTCGGCGTCGTCGCTGGCCGCGTCGGCGACGTCTCCGGTCGCCGCGTCCGCCCCGCCGATCTCGACGATCCGCAGCTCGGTTATCGAGTCCGGAAGCAGGTCGATCCGCGTCCGATCGGTGTCGAGCGTCGCCTCGGCGTCGGCGCGGTCCATCGTGTAGCTCGTGACGGGGCGGTCGTCGGCGACGAGCTCGTTGAGTCGCCGCTCGATCCGGTCGAGGTCGTCCGCGTCGAACCGGTCGTACGCCGCGTCGAGGTGGGCGCGGTCGGCGTACAGCTGGTTCCCGGTCGTTTGCGCGCCGAACGCCTCGAGGAGGAGCGCCGACAGCAGGTGCTGTGCGGTGTGGTAGCGCGCGTGTGCCCGCCGCCGGTCCCAGTCGATCTCGCCGATCACGGCGGTGCCGGGTTCGGGGAGCGTGGAGGCGTCGGGTGCCGCCGGGGCGTCGGGAGTCGCCGGAGCGTCGGGCCCGGCGGCCGAGTCGTCCCCGGAGACGGGGTCGAGCGTGTGGTAGATCGTGTCCGACTTCTCGACGTCGACGACCCGGAAGCGCCGGTCGGGATCGTCGGCGACGTACAGCGTTCCGGTGTCGTGGGGCTGGCCGCCGCCGGTCGGGTAGAAGTGGGTTCCGTCGAGGACGACCCGGTCCTCGAGGGTTCGCTCGACGGTCGCCTCGAACCGCCGAACCGTGTCGTCGGCGAGGTAGCGTTGCTCGGTCACGTGATCCGGGAGCGGTCGAGCGACCATAAACCGATCCCCCGGTCTCCCGGCTCACGGCCCCGTTCGTTTACGTGCGTTCCGGCCGAACGGGGTCGGTATGGACCCGCCGGTCGTCCCCGCCGAACGCCTCGACGGCTGGCGGCGCGTCGACGAGACGACCGACCGCCCGTTCGCCGCCGGCCCCGTCTCGGTGACCGCGAGCACGGTCCGGTACGAGCGCGACGACCGCCGGGAGCCGCGACCCTTCTTCTTCGCGAGTCGCCTCCGGATCCGCCCCGAAACCCCGCCGAACGCCGCGCTCACCCGACTCGTGGAGAACCGAGCGAGGACGGGCTTTCGCGACCGGCTCGCCGAGCGCGACGTCGAGGCGGTCGAGTCCCGCGGCGAGCGGACGATCGCGGTCGACGACCCCGACGCCGGGAAGGCGACGCTCGTCACCCTCCGCGGCCGCTGCGCGCTCGACGGGGGGACGGTCCCGGTCGAGGCGCTGCTCGCGACGTGGGAGGCCGGACCGTACCTGCTCGCCGGCGGCGCGTACCGGCTCGACGGGGACGCGACCGGCGTCCGGCGGGAGCTCCTCGGGCTCGTCCGCGGGGTGCGTCCCGACTGACTCGACGGGACCGCGCGCGTCACGCGGACGGGACGTGTTGGGGAAGGACCGCCGTCCTCAACACGGAACGACCCCCGCGGCCGAGCCGACCGGCGGGCGGTCCGCGTCGTACGTCGTCTCGTCGATCCCGCCGTCGAACATCGGCAGTCGGAGCTCGTAGGCGTACAGCAGGTCGAACGCCGCGAACGGGTCGATCCCGGTGGCGACCAGTCCGGGGGCGTCAAGCCGGACGCCGGCCGCGAGCGTCACGATCGGGTCGCCCTCGAGACGGCCGGCGAGCTCGACGCCGAGCTCGTCGCCGGCGGCGGGGTCGGTGAGCACGGAGACGTGAACGAGCGCGTCGATCGTCGCCGGCGGGTCGCCGATCGCGAGCGGGTACCCCTCGCCGGCGAAACACTCGGTCAGCGGCCCGACCTCGCGCTCGGCGGCCGGCTCGGGCGACCCCGCGGCCCCTCCCGCGACCGGTCCGTCGACCGCCCCGACCACCCCGCCGGGGACGGCCGCGACCGCGACGAGACACGCGAGGAGGACGGCCACGGACGCCCGCGTCGCGGGTGGGAGCGCCGACCCGCCGGCGGGGGCGTCCGCGGAGTCTCGGCCGGGATCGGTGCCCATCGATCGCGGCTACGTCGCCCCCCGAAATAAAGCTCGCCCGTCCGGTTATCACTCGCGAGATCCGTCGTCGCGAAGCGGCGACGCCTCGTCCAGGAGCTCCTCGTCGACGGAATGTTCCCCGAGAAGGAGTCCCCGTACGAGCAGCTCGGCCGACGCGACGTTCGTCGCCACCGGCACGTCCTTCACGTCACAGACGCGCAACAGCGCGGAGACGTCCGGCTCGTGCGGCTGTGCGGTGAGCGGGTCACGCAGGAAGACCAGCCCGTCTATCGCGCCGTCCGCCACCATCGCCCCGATCTGGAGGTCTCCCCCGAGCGGCCCGGAGGCCTGCCGGTCCACGGCCAACCCGGTCTCCTCGGCGATCCGCTTTCCGGTGGTGCCCGTCGTGACCAGGTCGTGATCGGCCAGCACGTCCGCGTGCGTCCCCGCGAACGCCACCATCTCGTCTTTGAGTTCGTCGTGGGCGATGAGCGCGATGCGCATGGATCGGCATCGGCTCGCCGGGACTTAAAGGGTCAGCCGCAAGCGCGGCCGAGACGACGCGGCAGCGACGCGCGACGGACGCCGTCACGCCGGTCGCCGGGTCACTTGAACCGGAACGTCTCGAGGTTCTTCGGCGCGAACGTCCGCATGTTGTAGTCGTGGTACAGCGCCGACGAGAGGTCCTGGACGGACCGCTCGTCGCCGTGGACGCACAGCACCTTCTCCGGGCGCGGGTTCATCGTCTTCACGAAGTTCTCCAGGCCCTGCCGGTCGGCGTGGCCGGAGAAGCCGTCGACGGTCTCGACACCCATCTCCAGCGAGAGGGTGTCGCCGCGGCCGCCGTTCCCCCAGTCGGAGACGGGGATCTCGTCCCAGCCGTTCTGGATCCGGCGGCCGAGCGTCCCCTGCGCCTGGTAGCCGACGAACATGAGCGTCGAGTCCGGGTCCGGCCCGATGTGGCGGAGCCACGACATGATCGGCCCCCCCTCGATCATCCCCGACGTCGAGAGGACGATACACTCCTCGCCGTCGGCGACGTCCTGCCGCTCGTCCTCGCCGCCGTCGATGTGGTTGAACTCCTCGGCGAGGAAGGGGTTCTCGTCCTCGTGGAAGATCCGGTTTCGGAGCTCGTCACGGAGGTACTCGGGGTAGGTGGTGTGGATCGCGGTCGCCTCCCAGATCATCCCGTCGAGGTGGACCGGCATCTCCGGGATCTCCCCCTCGCGCATCGCCTCCTCCAACACGAGCATGATCTCCTGGGAGCGCCCGACCGCGAACGCCGGGATGACCACCTTCCCGCCCTGCTCGTACGTCTCGTTGATGACGCGTTTGAGCGCCTCCTCGGAGTCCTCCTGGTCGGTCTGGTAGTCGTTGCGGCCGCCGTAGGTCGACTCCAGCACCAGCGTCTCGACGCGCGGGAAGTCGTTGACCGCGCCGTTGAACAGGCGGGTGTCCTCGTAGTGGATGTCCCCGGAGAAGGCGACGTTGTAGAGGCCGTCGCCGATGTGGAAGTGGGTCACGGCGCTGCCGAGGATGTGTCCCGCGTTGTGGAACGTGAGCTTGATGTCCGGCGCGATGTCGGTCACGTCGCCGAACTCCAGCGGGATCGTATGTTTGATCGTCTCGCGGACCTGTGCGGACTCGTACGGCGGCGTGCGGCCCTCCTTGGCCGCCACGTCGAGGTAGTCGAGCTGGAGCAGCCCCATCAGGTCGCGGGTCGGCTCGGTGGTGTACACCGGGCCGTCGTAGCCGTACTTGTAGAGCAGCGGGAGGAGCGCGGAGTGGTCGAGATGGGCGTGGGTCAACACGACGGCGTCGAGCGTCGCCGCGCCCGCCCCGAGCGCCTCGGGCACCTGGAGGTACGGGACCTCGCCCTCCGCGCCGNNCGGCGCGGCCGACCTCGCGACAGCAGCCGAGCGTCGTGATCCGGACCCACTCGTCGTCGGACATCTCCTCGCGGTGGATCTGCCTGCCGACGCGTTCGAGGATGTCGCGGCGCTCCTCGCGCTCGTTCTTCAGGAAGTTGCGGACGTTCGAGACGGTCGAGGACTCGATCGGCGGGGTCCGGACGACCTCCGGGGTCCAGCCGATCTCCTGGGTGATCTCCCGGAGCGTGGAGCCCCGGCGGCCGATCACCATGCCGGGCTTTTCGGCCTCGATCACCACCTCGCCGGTGTCCTCGTGGAAGTCGAGGTCAGTCACGCCCGCGTCGTCGGGGATGACCTCCCTGACCTCCTCTTCCGCCCGTTTCGGCGGAGAGAGCACCGACGGATCCGGACGGACCGTGATCCGCTTGCGGAGCTTCGAGGCGAGTCGCCGGATCAGGTCGCCGTCCCCCGCGAACCGCTTGGGGTCGCGGGTGTACACGACCAGTTCCGGCCCCTCGTATTTGACGTCCGTGACGCTCACGTCGTTCGGGACCTCCTGTTCTATCGTCGACTTCAGGTTCTCGAGTTGCTTATCGACTTGGCTCATAGCTCACCGCGGGCCGTAGATCGCCGTCGCCGTCGGGTCGGACCGGTATCGATGCGCGGCACGTCGCCTTGACGCTCGACCGTGACGGGGTAGGCATAGTGGAAGTACTGTCCGTATGTACCGTTGCGGGAACAGCCAGCGAAAACCCGCTTGCCTCGGAGTAGTTCCCCTTCGTTATAAAAGACTTCGCAAAACGGATACCGCTCGCCGGCGTGGTCCGCCCATGCGCGTCACCCCCGAGACCGTTCGCGAGGAGCACGCCCGCGTCCGCGACCGCGCCCCGGTCGTCGTCCCGATCCTCAACGACACCCGCGAGCGGCTCGGGGACCTGTTCGACGCCGAGGTCGACCGCGTCGCGGAGGAGACGTACCGCCGCGAGGTCGACGCCGTCTTCGCGGACGGCGAGGTCGGGGTCAACGTGGCGGGGTACGTCGCGGTCCTCCGTGATCTCGACGTCGCCGGCGACTATCCGGGGTTCGTCGTCGACGAGGTCCTCGGCCGGGAGCTGGCGGCGGCGATCGCCGGCGGCCAGCCGCTCTCGCTGCTCGCGCAGGCGACGTTCCACGTCGCGGACGTCCACGTCGACCGCGACGCCACGGCGGACGCGGCGGGGCCCGGCGCCGGAACCGCGGGCGCGGACGACCTCGACGCCGCGCTCGCCGCCGGCTTCCAGACGCGGCTCCCCGGCTGGGAGTGGCGCGAGGGAGAGAGCCCGTTCGCGGTCGACCCCGATCGGTGACCGGACGGAGCCTCGCGACGGGGACGAACCGACCCGGTTAGGAGGTGAAGTTCCGGAGCAGCGCGAACCCCTTATCGCGCAGCGCGTCGGGGAGAAACCGGGCGAGCACGCCGACGCGCGCGGGCGTCCCCGGCTGGACGCGGGCGGGGGGTTTCGTCGCGCTCGCGGCGTTGAGGATCTCCGCCGCGACGAGCTCCGGCTCGACCGCGCCGGGGCCGTCGCCGCCGATGGCCTTCGTGTCCTCGAAGAGCGCGTAGAACGCCTCGTACGCGCCCGACCGCTCGATCCCCTCCGTCTCCTCCGGATCCGCCTCGCGCGCGACCCGGTCGGAGAAGCCCGTCCGGACCGGACCGGGCTCGACGACGACGACGTCGACGCCGAACTCGCGGACCTCGTTGCGGAGGGCGTCGGACATCGCCTCGAGCGCGAACTTCGATCCGGCGTAGACGCCGCCGCCGGGGAACGACACCCGCCCCGCGACGGAGGAGACGTTCACGACCGTCCCGTCCCGCTCGCGGCGCATCGCCGGCAACACGGCCCGCGTCAGCCGGTGGGGGCCGTACACGTTGACGTCGAACTGCTCGTGGACCTTCTCCGTCGTGACGTCCTCCATCGGCCCGAACTGGCCGTAGCCGGCGTTGTTGACGAGCGCGTCGATCGCCCCCTCCTCGTCGAGGATCCGGTCGACGACGCGGTCGACGTCCGCCTGGTCCGTGACGTCGAGCGTCGCCAGCGTACAGCCCGCCTCGCCGAGCGTCTCGACGTCCGCGGGGTTCCGCGCGGTGGCGTACACGGTCCACCCCTCGTCGTTGAACGCGTGCGCGGTCGCGCGACCGATGCCCGAGGAACACCCGGTGATGAGTACCGTCTTCTGCACGCCTCGTCGGTCGGCCCCCGCCGGCATAACTCTCCCGACCCGGATCGGGGACGCTCTCGGCGAGTTCCGGTTCGGAGCGTCACAGCTCCTCGGTCCGGACCCCCATCGCCCGCGAGGCGGGCGCGGTCCGCTCGAACCCCCACCGCTCGTAGAAGCCGTCGACGTCGGCGAGGAGGTCGACGTACGCCCCGTCCGGCGCGTTCGCGCGGAGCCAGGCGACGAGCGCGTCCATCATCGCCGTCCCGATCCCCCGTCCCTGGTGGGGCTCCGCGACGGCCATGTCGGAGAGGTGGAAGATCGAGCCGCCGTCGCCGACGATCCGCGCCATCCCGACCGCCGCGCCGCTCCCGGTCTCGACCACGTGGACGCCGTACGTCGTGTTCGGGAGCCCCCGCTCGACCGCCTCCCGCGACCGGTCGCTCATGTCGGCCTCCCGGCGGAGCCGGAGGAACGCGTCGACCGAGGGGGTCGTCTCGCGCAGTTCGTAGCCCGTCGGGAGCGTCGGTTCCGTTCCTCGCTGCCGGTCCGGGAGCCCGGTCCCGCCGGCGTCGACGTCGCTCATGGAGCGTCCTTTCGTGTACCGAAGGATGGTCGTTTCGACCGGGGCCGGACGGATCGGCGCGGGACGTCCTACTCCTCGTCGGCGTCCGCCGACTCGTCGTCGTCTGTCGCGAGCAGGTCGCGCTCGGCGAGGACCGACTCGAGCTCGTCGGCGGGCACCTCGGCGTACTGCTCGTCGTCGACGGTGATCGTCGCGACGCCGACGCCCTCGGGGGTGAGCCCCTCGTCGTTGGTCTCAGCGAGGGTGTCGAGCGCGAGCCCGACCGCCTCGTCCGTGGAGATGCCCTCCTCGTACTCCGACTCGAGGTAGTCGCGGAGGTCGCTCCGGTCCGAGCCGATGGAGAGCGCCTGCCACTCGTAGGGCGTCCCGGAGGGATCCGTCTCGAAGAGCCGGGGCTCGCCGTTCTCGATCCCGCCGACGATGAGCGCGACGCCGAAGGGGCGCGCGCCGCCGATCTGGGTGTACTGCTGGATGTGGTCGGTGATCGTCTTCGTCAGCGTCTCGATCCCCATCGCCTCGCCGTAGCGCAGGCGGTTCACCTGCGCCTGCCGGCGCGCGAAGTCGATGAGCTGGCGGGCGTCCGCGACGTGACCCGCGCTGGCGACGCCGACGTGGTCGTCGGCCTTGTGGAGCTTCTCGATGCTCGCGGGCTCCATGAGCGGGGAGCGGGCGCGCTTGTCGGCGGCGAGGACGACCCCGTCCTCGGCGCGGATGCCGACGCTCGCCGTCCCGCGTTTGACCGCCTCCCGCGCGTACTCGACCTGGTAGAGCCTGCCGTCGGGAGAGAAGATGGTGATGCCTCGGTCGTACGCCTGCTGTTGGGATTGGCCCTGCATGATATCACTCGATGTCGAACGCCGCCGCGCCGACGTACCCCGACTCGGTCCGCACGTCACACGCGTCACCGCGCACGACGGCGGGCCGCTCGGCGCCTGCGAACGCGACGTCTCGCTGTGTCGAACTGCCGGCCGCGCGACCCATATATCTTTCTTCACAGGCACGGACCGTCCCGGAGATCCCCCGAACGCGGATCCCGACGGGGTCGCCGTCGACCTCGCTCACGCAGCCGATCGCGGCCCGCGCCTCGGCGACGTGGCCGCGGCGGACCCGGACGACCGCCTCGCCAGCGCCCCCCGAAAACGAGAAGGAGAGCAGTTTCACCCCCGCGTCGGCGCTGCCGGCGTCGCCGAGGAGGTTGCCGGCGGCGTACCAGAGCGCGCGCTGGAACGCGCGACGGCCGATCTCGGCGTCGGGCCACGCCTCGATCCCGACGGCGAGGTACCGCCAGCGCGGGCGGAGGTGTTTCGGGAGGTGTTTCACGGCTCGCACCCCCGGCTGCTCCCGACGGCACGGCCGGTCCCGCCGGGGCGGGCCGGCGGACGGTCACTCCGCACCGGGCACCTCGTCGCCCGAGCCGATCCGCTCGGCGACGATCACGCCGACCTGGTCGTGGACGCGCTCGGCCGCGACGACCGCGAAGCCGACCGACGTGAACGCCTCCACGAGCGTCCCCACGGTCGCGGGGTCGTCGACCTCGGGGCTGTAGTACGGCTCGTCGGGGTCCGGCTCCTCGAAGAACATCACGTCGCCGAGGACGATCCGGCGTGCGCCCGTCTCGGCCATGACCCGGATCGCCTCGCGCTTCTCGTCGTCCGCGAGGTGGTGCAGCGCGAAGTTCGAGGTGACGACGTCGACGGCCTCGCGGTCCGGCCCGTCGAGGTTCGGCTCGCGGAACTCGCCGTAGGCGAACTCGACGTTGGTGATCCGCTCCTCGGAGGCCTTCCGGCGGCCCTCCTCCATCATCCCCTCGCTGACGTCGCGGGCGAGCACGAGCTTCGCGTCGGGCGCGAGGGCCAGCGCGATCGCGCCGGTCCCCGCGCCGAGGTCCGCAACCACGTCGTCCGGGCCGGGGTCGGCGTAGTCGACGACGAGGCCCGCACAGGCGTGGTACTCGTCGCTCTTCGCGTCGTCGTACTCGGCCGCCTTCTCGGTGAAGCGGGCGGCGTGCTCCTCAACGCTCCGTTTCATACCGTCCACGTCGAACCCCCGGCTCCATGAAATCCCCGGAGCGCCGCTCGCGGTTCCGATCCGCGATGCGGCCCCACGCCCGGAGCCCTTCGCGAACCCACTCGGGGTCGAACCCGGCCTCCGCCGCGACGGCGACGACCTCGCGGGGCGCGCGGAGTTCGAGGTGGGAGGCGGCGTTCGCGCTGACGACGTACGGGGCGTCGTAGTAGGTCACGATCTCCCGCAGCTTCCGGAGGTCGGCGAGCGCCCGAACCCGTCCGCCGCCCGTCCGTCGGAGGACCGGACCGAGGTCGAACTCCACGTGGACGCCGTTGTCGCGGGCGGCCCTCGCGAGGACGTGGTTGAACCCGCCAGACCCCGCGTTCGGACGGGCGAGCACGTCGACGCGGGGCTCCTCGACCGCGTACCGGTTCAGCCGGTCGTCGCCCCCGACGACGCAGACGACCGTGTGTTCGGACCGACCGTTCCCGACCGCCCCCGAGGCGGCGGTCGGCCCGTCGACGTCGATCTCGACCGCGTCGACGACGTCGATCCCGTACTCGTCGGCGACCGCCTCGGCGTCGGCCGCGGGCGTCGCGGCGTCGCCGCCCGACCCAGCCAGCGCGTCCCGCGTCCGGACGACGATCCCGTCGTAGCCGTATCGCGCCGCCGTCGTGGCCTGTCTCGCGACGGTGGCGTCGCCGTCGGGAGACGCGTGGACCGCCTCGTACATGCCCGGCGGTTCGGGGGCCCGCGGTATCGGCGTTGCGTTTCCGATCGGTCGAGCCGGTCGCGTCGGTGCGGCCCGGCCCGCGGCCTCACCGCTCCCGCTCCTGCTCCCGCAGCCACTCGGGCCGCGGGTCCTCGGGCGCGAACCAGCCGGCGAGCCCGCCGGGATCGACCTCGTCGAACGCGATCCGCCGGGACCGGTCGGCGGCGGCCTTCGCGAGCGCGAACGGGATCACGTACGCCAGCGCGACCGGGTCGAGGTCGGGAGCCGGCGCGAGCGGGCCGAGCGCGGCCGGACCGACGGCGATCGCGTCGGTCGCGTCCGCGACGAGGAGGAGCCCGAGGAACGACGCCGGCACCGCCAGCATGCCGATACAGAGGTAGAAGGTGACGACCCGCTGGGCGGCCTCCTGAATCATGTACGCCGACCACTCCTCGTAGCGGGGCGTCACGAAGAACTCCCGGCGTATCTCGGCCGCCTGCGAGACGCAGACCGCGAGGGACGCGGCGAGGACCGTCGGCGACGCCGCCGTGGCGATCGGTTCGGCGACGACCGCGTCGGCGAGGACGAGCGCGCCGAACGCGAGGAAGCCGACGATCCCGAGCGACCGGGCGACGACGGGAACGTTCCGCCGGTAGATCGGCGGCACCCGCTCGGCGATCGACGGCGGCAGGACGCGGGCGACGAGCCCCACGGGCTCGGGATCGCCGCTCCAGCGGTCCTCGTCGAGGGTGGAGTTCTCGGAGAAGCCGACGATGTAGAACTCGCGGTCCGCGAGGTCGATCGGCCGCTCGGCGAACAGCGCGGCGACCCCGTAGGCGGCGACCATGACCACGAGTTCGATCCAGTAGACGACGAGGATCTCGGCCGCGCTCCAGCCGAGGGTGACGACCCCGGCCACCGGGAGGAGGTTGGCGGCGAGCACGACGGCGAGGCCGCCGCGACCGCCGCGGTCGCTCGGGGAAGGAGAACGGAGGGCGGACATCACACGTCGTGAGAACCGGCGGGCGCATAAAGTCCGACCGCTCCGGGTCGACCGTGCGGGCGGGCGGACGAGCGCGGCCGCGACGACTGGGACGACCCGACCGACGAGGCTCGGACGACCCGATCGACGACGACTACAGTACGTCGCCGACCCGGACCGGCTCGCCGTCGAGGTCCGGCTCCTCGGCCACGATCTGAACGATCTCGTGGTCGGTCACGTCCCGGTACTCCTTGCCCGTGGCCTCCTCTATCAGGTCCTTCTCCAGTTCGAACTCGATCCCCTCGTAGACGACGTCGACGCCGTCCTCGGTGAACGTCAGCTCCGTGCTCATGGCCGGAGTAGCCCGTCGACCGATAAAAGCGGCGCGACCGAGGGACGCCGTCGAGATCCGCGGACTCGAGATCCCCGGACTCAGCCTTCCGCGTGCGATCCGTTACGGTACGGGTGGCTCGCGCAGCGGCCTACTCACGGGGGCTTCCGCCGACTGCCGAGATCACCGTTCGGGATGCGGAGGACACGCTCAGCACGAAACCGGATGGCTTCCAGGGGAGGCCGACGTTCGATCGCCTCCGCGATCATCACGAGACACATATAGCCCCGCCGGCCTCACTGTTGTATGGAGGAGATCGAGGGAACCGTCCTCGCCGGGGAGTCGTTCGAGCCGATCCACGGTCGGGTCGTCGTGGAGGAGGGTCGTATCGTGGCCGTCGACGAGACGCCCGAACGCGACGGCGAACCGAGCCGCATCGTCCTGCCGGCGTTCGTGAACGCGCACACCCACGTCGGGGACTCGGTCGCCAAAGAGGCGGCCGTCGGGCTCGGCCTCGAAGAGGCGGTGGCCCCGCCCGACAGCCTGAAACACCGGCGGCTGGCGGCGGCCGACCGCGAGACGCTGGTCGAGGCGATACGTCGCACGCTCCGGTTCATGGAACGAACCGGAACGGCCGCGTTCCTCGACTTCCGCGAGTTCGGCGTCGAAGGCGCCCGGACGCTACGCGAGGCCGCCGAGGGCCTCGACGTCGAGGACTTCGTTTTCGGGAGCGACGACCCTGCGGTCCTGGACGTGGCCGACGGGTTCGGTGCCAGCGGCGCCAACGACGGCGAGTTCACCGACCAGCGAACGGCGGCGAGGGAGCGCGGCGTCCCGTTCGCCATTCACGCCGGCGAGCCCGACGCCACCGACATCCACCCGGCGCTGGATCTGAACCCGGATCTGCTGGTCCACATGGTCCACGCCGAAGCCGACCACCTGGAACGGGTCGCAGACCAGGAGGTCCCGATCGCGGTCTGTCCCCGCGCGAACCGCGTCCTCGGGGTCGGTCAGCCGCCGGTCGAGACGCTGCTCGAGTACACCGACGTGGCGCTCGGGACGGACAACGTGATGTTGAACGGGCCTTCGATGTTCCGCGAGATGGAGTACACCGCGAAGACGTTCGACCTCCCCTCGCGGACGGTGCTTCGGATGGCGACGGCCGCCGGAGCCGACGCGGTCGGCCTCGACTGTGGCGTCATCGAGCCGGACCGCCGCGCCGCGCTGCTGGTGCTCGACGGCGATTCGGACAACCTCTCCGGCGTCGCGGATCCGGTCGATGCGGTGGTCCGACGGGCGACGGCGCTCGACGTCCGGAACGTCATCTGCTGAACGGCAAACCGGACCCGTCCTCGGCCCACCTTCCGGCGCGAGTGCGGCGTACGCGCCCTGTATCTCGCGGAGCCAGCAGGACGCCCGCCGGAGCATCAGGACACGTCGCGGACGACGGCGTTCGGAACGCAACGGCCGGGTCGCCGCGACCGGGGCCGGCTTCGGACGATCTCTCCGGGGGGACTCGTCCAGGGAGACCGTCCGAGACGGACCGGTCTTCCACGGGGGACCGATGGACGACCCGCTCCGCAGCCGACTCCGGCCGCGTCAGGGCTCGACCGGTCGGAAGGCGACGATCCGTCCGCCGTCGGTCTCGCGCTCGCCGACGTCGGCTTCGACCGTGGCGCCGACCTCGACCCCGTCCTCGTCGCCCGCCGGATCGATCCCCCGGACGATCCCCGTCAGCCGAACCGGACCGAACCGCACGACCGCGGTAACGTACGGCGCGTCGTCGGCGAATCGCGGCGAGGGGACGTGGACGACCGTGTACGTCTCGACGGTCCCGGTCTCGGGCAGCGGCTCCCCGGCGAGGTCGGCGGCGCCACACTCCGGGCACACCCGCCGCGGCGGCAGCGATCCGTGGCCCTCGGGACAGACGAGCGCGTGGCCGTCGCCCGCCGCCAGCGCGTCGATCCACTCGTCGTAGCCGGCGTTCGCGGTCGGCGCGCCCTCGTCCGTCATTCCGCCACCTCCAGCACGTGGACGACGGCGCTCGCGACCGTTCCGCCCGCGTTGTGGGCGACGGCCACCTCGGCGTCGGGGACGTGTTCGCTGTTCGGATGATCGCCGCGAAGCAGCCGGGTCAGCTCCGCGATCTGTGACCCGCCGGTCGCCCCGACCGGGTGCCCCTTGGCCTTCAGCCCGCCCGAGAGGTTCACCGGGACGTCGCCGTCGGCGGTCGTTCGGCCGTCGCGGGCGGCCGAGATCCCCTCGCCCGGCTCGGCGAGCCCGAGCGACTCGATCGCGAGCACCTCGGCGATCGTGAAACAGTCGTGGACCTCGGCCAGGTCGACGTCGCCCGAGCCGACGCCGGCGTCGTCGTAGGCGGCGGTCGCGGCGGCGGCGGCCGCGGGCGTCGCGGCGAGGTCGGCCCGATCGGCGAGCGCCATCCGGTCCGTCCCCTGCCCCGTTCCGGTCACGGAGACCGGCGCGTCGAGGCCGTTCTCGGCCGCGTACTCCGCGGAGACGAACACGAGCGCGCTCGCGCCGTCGGTGATCGGGCAGGCGTCGTAGAGGTGGAGCGGCTCCGCGACCGGCGGGGAGTCGAGCGCCTCCTCGACCGACACCTCGCTGCGGAACTGCGCGTACTCGTTCGGGAGGGCGTTCGCGTGGTTCTTCGCGGCGACGTGCGCGAGGTCCTCGCGGCTCCCGCCGTGCGCCTCGAAGTAGGCGCGAGCCATCAGCGCGTACGCGCCGGGGAACGTGACGCCCGCGCGCACCTCGAAGAGGTCGTCCGCCGCTATCGCGAGCCCCTCAGTGGCCCCCTCCGTGTCGAGGTTCGTCATCCGCTCCATCCCGCCGGCGAGGACCACGTCGGCCTCCCCGGACCGGACGGTTCGAACCGCCTCGCGAACCGCGACGCCCGCCGACGCGCACGCCGACTCGTAGCGGGTGGCGGGACAGCGGACGCCCGCCGCCTCGGCCATCAGCGGGGCCTGATGGCCCTGGTGTTCCGCGAGCGCGCCCATGAAGTTTCCATAGTTCAGCTCCTCGACGTCCGTCCGGTCGACGCCGGCGTCCGCGAACGCGCTGTCGGCCGCCTCCGCGAACAGGTCCCGACCGGTTCGCTCGGGGTGGCTCCCGAACCGCGTGAGTCCGACGCCGGCGACGCGTACCTCGGTCATACACGATCGATGACCGGTGACCGCGTTTAGCTCTGCCGGAAGCGGGGACTGGGGGGAGAAACCGACGGGACGAGCTACCCGATGTACCGCAGGTCGTCGTCGGGGACGGCCGGCCCGTCCTGCATCTCGCGGATCTTGCCGACGACCTCCTCCATCTCCTCGGCGCGGTCCTCGAGGGAATCGTAGCCGAGCTCGAATCCGAGCAGCGCCTCGAGGACCTCGAGCACCGCCCGCGCGCTCTTCGGGTCGACCAGGTAGCCGCTCGTCTCGCCCATCAGGCAGGCCGCCTCGAGCCCGCGACGCCCGCCGAGCCCGAGCACGAGCCCGGAGACGCCGACGATCCCGCCCGCCGGCTCGTCCGGCCGGAACTCGACGTCCGCCTCGCGGAGGTCGTCGGCGAGCGCCGCCTCGGAGACCGCGCCGAGCACCGTGTACTCCTCGACGAGCTCGCCCGTTGGCACCCCGCCGAGCGCGAACGCCCGCGTCGCGCCGAACGACTCCGCGACGTCGAGGAACGTCGAGGTCAGCCGGTAGTGGCCCGCGTTCGACCCCGCCTGGTGGTCGCCCGTCAACACGAGCAGGTCGGCGCCGTCGGTCTCGACGGCGTGAAACTCCGCACAGGTGAGCTCGGCGATCCCGTCCTCGCCGTCGACGCTCACCTGCGGCGGGAACTCCGTGGCGTACACGCGGCGAACGAGTTCGCCGTCGAACTCCTCGAGGAGGTGTTCGGCCGCGAGCTTTCCGACGTGGCCGACGCCCGGCAGCCCCTCGATCAGCACCGGGTCGTCGAGCTCCGGCGTCGCCACCTCGTCGATCTCGATGTCGTCCATACGGTGTCCGTGCGGGCGGCGGTCACAAGAGGGTGGCTATTCGGCGAGCGCGGCTCGAGGCACGCGGTTCGCCGGACGCGGTCAGTCGGGACGGTCCGAGCGCGCCCGGCGGCGGTACTCGCCGTACCGGTCCGTCGGGTCGAACGGGGCGGGCGCGCCGTTCTCGGCGGGAGCGCCGCACTCCGGGCAGCGGTCGCCGAGGGTGTACACCGGTCGGTCGTGGGCGGCTTCCGGGTCGGAACAGACGTGGATGTCGGAGCGCACGGGTCTGAGAGGAGGTACGGGAGACTGCGGCGCGGGTTACTCGTCGTCCTCGCGCCGCTCGCGGTGGAACGACCCGACGCCGCCGGCGGACTCGATCGCCTCGCGGGCGCGCTCCGCGGCGGCCTCGAGCTCGTCCTCGGCGGTCTTGTAGTCGGGCGCGCGGACCTTGATCCGGTACTCGGGCGAGCCGACGTAGCCGACGTCGAGGTCGACGCCGTCGGGGATCTCGCCGTTCCCCTCGGCCGCCTCCAGGGCGGCCTTGACGTCGTCGACGCCGTCGGCGGCCGTCGATTCGAGGTCGACGTAGCCCGTGACGTCGACGTACGGGACCGAGACGTTGTCGCGGGCCGCGTCGACGATCGAGTCCGCCGCGTCGTCGTCGAGATCGACGTCCTCGAGCGCCTCGAGGCCGCGGATGGCCGACGCCTCGAAGGCGTCGTACAGCGAGTCGTACTCGCGGAGGAGGGCGTTGGCGACCGAGGTGTAGCGGTCGTCGTCGACGTCCTCGCCGAGCGCGATCAGCATCCAGTTGTCGGCCTTGCGCTCGTTCTTCCAGTCCTGTATCGTCTCCTTGCGCTGGTGTTCGTTGACGTCCTTGATCGACAGGTCGATCTGGTTCGAGGACTGGTCGACCTCCAGCACCTTCGCGACGACCGTCTGTCCCTCGCGGACGTGGTCGCGGACGTTCTTGATCCAGCCGGAGGCGACCTCGCTGATGTGACAGAGGCCGCGTTTGTCCTCGTACTGGTCGAGGTCGACGAAGACGCCGAAGTCGGCGATCTCGTCGATCTCGCCGACGACGAGCTCACCGGGTTCGGGCCAGCCGCTGTACTTCATGATAGGGGGCGAGGCGGTTACCGCGCCTCAACGGTTTCCACGACGTCGCCGGCAAGCTCGGCCTCCCCGCCGGTCGGGGTCGCGAGCGTGGTGCCGCAGACGGCACACGAGACGACCGAGGACGCCTTGCCGAAGACGACTTGTTCGTTCTCACAGTCCCCACAGCGCACGCGGTGGAAGCTTCCCGCCATGCTCACTCCTGGAAGGTGAGTCGGCCCGCGCGCCATCCCTCGCGCATGTGGGCCTTCCCGCAGTCGCTACAGCGGTACTTCAGGTGGGTCTTCTTGGTGGGTTTGTCCCCACCGGGCACCTTCGAGTACCCGCCGGCGTTGCCGATCGTCGCGAGCGCGCGGCGTCGCTGTCGCGCGTCGCGTTTCATGCCGGTCGCACGACCCGATCGGACCTTCTCGACCTCGTGCTCCTGGTGGGAGTCACAGTGAGGGCAGTACGTATTGAAGCGGCGTGGCATTTCCATGGATATCTACCTTGGGAGCCGGTTCGACGCCGACGCTTAAAACGGGTTTGGTCTGGGGTGGACGGCGGACGACGCGGGCCGCGGCGCCGCCGCGATACCCACGTCGTCGACCGCGTCGCCGGCGCGACGCCCGTCGTGTCGTCGCCGCGACGCTCCGACCTCACAGCGTGTAGTCGTGCTCGCCCGTCTCCGACTCCAGGAACGCCGTCAACAGGTCGACCGTCGCCGCGACGTCCCGCACGTTCGCGGTCTCCGTCACCGTGTGGAGGTAGCGGGTGGGGATCGAGATCGCGCCGACCGGCTTCGCGCCGCCCGGCGTCTGGAACCCGGCCGTGTCGGTGCCGCCCGCCGGCAACACCTCGTGTTGGTGCTCGACGCCGTTCGACTCGGCGGTCTCGGTCAGCCGCCGGTGGACCTTCGGGCTCGTGATCACGGAGGAGTCCTTGAGCTTGATCGCCGTCCCCTCGCCGAGGCTCGTCACCGCGTCGGCCGCCTCGCCGATCTGCGGGACGTCGTTGGCGACGGTGACGTCGAGGGCGATCGCCAAGTCGGGGTCGACGTCGACGCCGAGGGCGTGCGCGCCGCGGAGCCCGACCTCCTCCTGGACCGTCGCGGCGACGTGGATCGTGACGTCCGGCTCCGCGATCCGCCTCGCGGCCTCGAGGGCCGCGAACAGGCAGACGCGGTCGTCGAGCGCCTTCCCGGTGACGCAGTCGCCCATCCGCGTCGTCGTCTGGTCGAGCGTGACGAGGTCGCCGACGCTCACCAGATCGGCGACCGCCTCCGCGTCGCGGCCGAGGTCGATGAAGACGTCCGACACCTCGTCGTCCGCCTCGCGCTGCTCGTCGGTGAGGGTGTGGGGCGGCACGGAGCCGATGACGCCCGTGAGGTCCGCCTCGCCGTGGACGGTCACGCGCTGGGCCCGGAGCACGCGCGGGTCGAACCCGCCGAGCGCGTCGACCCGGACGAACCCGTCGTCGTCGACGTGCCGGACCATGAACCCGATCTCGTCCATGTGGGCCGCCACCGCGACCGAGTAGTCCGGGTTCGCCGTGCCCTCGATCGTGCCGACGACGTTCCCCATCGCGTCCGTGCGGACGTGGTCGACCGACTCCGCGAACTCCCGGCGGACGATCTCGCGGACGCGGTCCTCGTATCCCGGAACCCCGCGGGCCTCGGTGAGTTCGAACAGCAGGTCCTCGTCGAGCGATCCGTCGCCGGCGAACGGGTCGTCGTCTGGCGTGGCGGACATGCGTGAACCAAGCGCCGCCACGGTGAAAGTACCGTAGGATCCGGTGCTCCTCCGACGGTGGGATCCGGCGGCCCCCGCGGGCGGGGCCCGCCGGTCGTCCGTCGGCGTCGAGAACGGTGAACCGATTTATCGTGGTTCCACAACGCTTTTGCGGTCCCTCCGGAGAGATGCGGGCATGACCGACGTCAAAGCGGAACTCCGCGAACAGTTCATGGACGCGTTCGGCGGCGCGGACTTCCCGGTTCAAAACCAGATGGACCTCGTCCCCGCGCTGCCGAACGGTCCGGCGACGAAGTTCGAGGCGGGCGACGTGAGCTTCACCGCGATGGAGCTCGCCGCCAAGCTCGGCAGCGACCAGGACTTCCCGTACGACACGCCCGAGGAGCTCGTCGACGACGTCCTCGAGGCGCTCGAGTCGAAGGACCTGATCTGAGTCGGTCGCGGGGTCGGGACGCGCCGGGCGGGTCGGTCCCTCACGTCCGTTGAGATCCGCTTTTTCGCCCGGAGAGTCGGGAACCGATCGATCGTCCCGAGCGAACGATCGCCGTTGGGGGGAGATCGTTGCCGGCGCAGTGAACACGACCGCAGAGAACGTCTCCAAAGCCCCAGCCCCGCACCTCACGCCTCCCCAGCCTCGTCGCCGGCGAGACCCCGAAGCCGATCGGAGGCGGATCCACGCTCCCCGCCGGCGAGAGGTTGATACGCACGCGGCCGTTACCTCGGCCGTGACCGTGGCCGCCACCGGTGCCGTCCCGCAGTGGGTGTTCGTAGGGGTCGCCCTCGGCGTCGTCGCGAGCGTCGTCGTCGCCGCCGTCTTCTACGTCGGACACCGGCTGTTCCCGGAGCGGGCGTCGTCCGTCGAGGGGACGCCGAGCGGCGACGCGCGCCGCCGCGACGAGATCCGCGCGTACCTGACCGCGATCGGCGAACGCTTCCTCGAGGACCACGCGGTGGGCGGGGTCGTCGTTCCCTTCTACCTCCCGGCCCGCGGCGTCGCCGTGACCTTCGACGCGCACGACTACTTCCGGCTCGAGGGCGAGAACGTCCACGCCGTGTTGTGCGAACACGAGATGCCCGGCCGCGGGCTCGGCCGGCGGCTCCCGTTCGACGTGACCGAGCCCGACTGGGGCACCGACCCCGATCGGTCCCGACGGGACGGCCACGTCGCGGACGCGTACGCCGAGCTCGGGCTCCCGACCGACGCCGACGTCGACGCGGTGAAACGCGCCTACCGCGAGCGCGTCAAGGAGACGCACCCGGACCGCGGCGGCGACGAGGAGGCGTTCCGCCGGGTCCAGGAGGCGTACGCGACCGCCAGCGACCACGCGGACGGGAACGCGGCCGCGGCCGGTCGCGCCGGACCGGGCGATCGGTCCGGCCGTTCCCGTCGCGAGGACCGCCGGAGCGGATACGGGTTCGGGCGCTGAAACGGTCGCATGGCCGCCCGCACGCCGCTCCGCCGCGTTCGACGCCCCGTGGCGAACGAACGTTTATGCCGATCGGTACGCCAACTCGTACCACACATGCGCGCAGCCAGACTCCACGAGTACACCGACGACATGACGGCGGGGCTCTCGATCGACGAGGTCGACCGTCCGGCGGCGACCGGCGCGAGCGACGTGATAGTCGAGGTCGAGGGCGCGGGGTGGTGTCAGACCGACAACCACATCATCGAGGGGATGTGGACGGAGTACGTCCCGCAAGAACTCCCGATGACCTTGGGCCACGAGAACGCCGGCACCGTCGTCGAGACGGGCGAGGACGTCGAGCTCGTCGATCCGGGCGACCCCGTGATCTGCCACCCGGTCCAGACGTGCGGCACCTGCCGGCCCTGCCGGCTCGGCGAGACGATGTACTGCGAGAACGACGCGTTCAACGGGCTGACCACGGACGGCGGCTTCGCCGACTACCTCCACACGAGCGAGCGCTCGGTCATCCCGCTGCCCGACGGCGTCAGTCCGATCGACATCGCGCCGCACGCCGACGCCGGGATCACGGCGTACCACGCCGCGAAGAAGGCGGTCGCCGAGTTGAACCCCGGCGACCACGCGGTCGTGATCGGCATCGGCGGGCTGGGCCACATCGGCCTCCAGTGTCTCGACGCGATGAGCGCGGCGCGGATCACCGCGGTCGACCTCAAGGAGTCGGCGCTCGACCTGGCCGAGGGGTACGGCGCCGACCACCTCGTGAACCCGAGCGAGGCGGACGTGCCCGCCGAGATCGAGGCGATCACGGACGGGACGGGCGCGGCGCAGGTGCTCGACTTCGTCGGCGAGGACGTCACCACGGCGTACGCGCCCGACGTCACCGCCGCCGGCGGCGACCACCACGTCATCGGCTACGGCGGGCACGTCCACGAGCCGGCACAGGCGCTGGTGAACGGCGAGTTCTCCTTCGTCGGCAACATCGTCGGTCGGTACGCGGAGCTCCAGGAGCTGGTCGCGCTCGTCGAGCAGGGCGACGTCGACCTCCACACGAGCCGGTACGACCTCGGCGAGGTCAACACCGTCGCGGAGAAGCTCGAACACGGCGAGATCGACGGCCGCGCCGTGATCACGCCCTGATCGGAGATTCAAGCCGGCGTTTCACCCTCGAGAAGAACTATCCGACGCGTTCGTGACGTTCGCGTATGGATCTTCCGTCCGTCTCTCGGCTCTCGTCGTCGCAGCGGTGGTCGTTCCTCGCCGGCGTCTACGCGTTCGGCTGTGCCACCCTGACGGCGAGGCTCCTCTCCGGCATGCTCGGGCTCTTCGCCGAGGTGATCGGGCTGCCACCGGGGGTCTCGGTGGCGATCCTCGCGAGCCCGGCGCTCGTCGCCGGCGCGGGGATCTGGTGGGCGCTCGTCGAACGGCGCGGCGCCTACACGTATCCGGCGGGAGCCGCGTTCGGGCTGCTCACCGCGCTCGCGACCGGGATGGCGTGGACCGTCCGATTCGTCTCCGTCTGGAGCCTCGAGATGCTCACGGCCGGCCCCGTGCCGCTCCTCGTCGGCCTCGTGCTGGGGATGACGGCGCTCGCGGGGACCCTCGTCGGCCTCCCGATCGCGTACGCCCGCCGCCGGAGCGCGAGCCGGACGAGCCCCGCGACGACCGCTAACTCCTTGTGATCACGGAACACACCTGTCGGGCATGGACGAGAGCGACGACGCCAGCGACGACGGCTCCGTCAATGCCGCCCCCGCGGATCCCCTCGCCGACGAGGACGTCCACCGCGTGCTCGGGCCCGAGGGGCGGCCGCTGCCCGACGCGACCGTGCCGGCCCTCTCCGACGACCGGTTCCGGGCGATCTACCGCGACATGGTCACCACCCGCCGGTTCGACGAGCGCGCCGTCAGCCTCCAGCGACAGGGTCGGATGGGAACGTACGCGCCGTGTGCCGGCCAGGAGGGGTCCGCCGTGGGGTCGACCCACGCGCTCGAGGACCGCGACCTGATCAGCTACCAGTACCGCGAGCACGGCGCGGCCGTCGTCCGCGACCTGCTCGCCGAGTACCTCCCGTACTGGATGGGCCACGAGTCCGGAACGGCGGCGATCGCCGAGGGGAACGTCCTCCCGCTCAACATCGGGATCGCGGCGCACCTCCCGCACGCGGTGGGGGCGGGCTGGGCGTTCGACCTCCGCGACGAGGACCGCGTGGTGGCGTGTCACTTCGGCGACGGCGCGACGAGCGAGGGCGACTTCCACGAGGCGCTCAACTTCGCGGGCGTCCTCGACACGCCCACCCTGTTCTGTTGTCACAACAACGGCTGGGCGATCTCGGTTCCACGGGAGCGCCAGACCGCGAGCGCGACGCTCGCGGCGAAGGCGACCGCCTACGGCTTCGAGGGCGTCCGCGTCGACGGGATGGACCCGCTCGCGAGCTACGCCGTCACGCGCGAGGCCGTCGAGCGCGCCCGCGGCGGCGGACCTGCGGGGGACGCGAGCGTGATCGACGGCGGGAGTGCCGACGCGGCGGGGGCCGGACCCCCGAGCCGTCCGGTCCTGATCGAGTTCGTCGAGTACCGCTACGGCGCGCACACCACCGCCGACGACCCCACCGCCTACCGCGACGACGACGCGGTCGACCCCTGGCGGGCGATCGACCCGATCGACCGCATGGAGACGTTCCTCCGGGAGACGGGCCGGATCGACGACGAGGGCGTCGCGGCGGCCCGCGACCGCGCCGACGACCTCGTCGCGGAGGCGATCGACGCGGCGGAGGCGATCGAGCCCGACCCGGCCGCGATGTTCGATCACGCCTACGCCGACCTCCCGCTCGAACTCCGCCGGCAGCGCGACGAGCTGCTCACGGCGATCGAGGACCACGGCGAGGAGGCGTTCGACGCGGGCGAGTGAGCGCTGACGCTGTTACCAGTGAGGATAGGAGCAGGAGACGGGAGCGCGATCGGTCGTGTGACACGAACCGATACGGACGGGAGAAGAGTTAATCCGCATACCGTTGAGTGCTCCGTATGGACGACCGGCGGAACCTGTATGTGGCCGCGTTCGTCGGGGCGTCGCTATCGTATGTGTTCAACGTCCTCGCATTCACAGGCACGTTCGATACCTTTCGTTGGTTCGTGTTCGCCGCGATCTTCCTCGGGTTCACGTACGGGTTCGAGAGGTTCATCGGCTGGCAAACCACGTCAGATTGATTCTCCTTACCGTATCCGTCCGTCATATATCACACGGTGCTCTCAGCAGTCACCGAGAGACCCCGTGAGCGGGCCGATGGGTGAACTCCCCGAGATCCGGAACCGCGGTTCCGGATCTGGGGTCGTTGGTGTGAAAGAACGTCCACCGGACGATACGCCGCAGATCGAAGGGGCCGGCCGGATCCCGCCGGAGCCAACGCGGGGTTTTTGGCCGCCCGTCTCCCGGTAGCGGACATGCGCATCGAGAACAGCTTCATTCCGGTCGAGGGAGTCGGCGAGACCACGGAGCGCCGGCTCTGGGAGCGGGGCGTCCGGACCTGGGACGAGTTCGACCCCGCCGTCGACGTCGCCGGCGTCGGCTCCACCACGACAGACCGGATCGAGTCGTTCATCGCCGAGGCGCGCACACACCTCGACGACGGCGACGCGACGTACTTCGACCGGCAGTTCCCGAGCGGCGAGCGCTGGCGGCTCTACGAGGACTTCCGGGCGGGAACCTGCTTCTTCGACATCGAGACCACCGGCCTCGACGAGCACCGCGACCGGGTCACCACCGTGAGCTTCCACCGGGACGGCGAGACGACGACCCTGGTGGCGGGCGACGACCTCACCGCCGACCGGCTCCGCGAGGAGTTCCGCGAGGCCGACCTCCTGGCGACGTTCAACGGGGCGCGGTTCGACGTGCCGTTCCTCGAGACGTCCTTCGGGATCGACGTCGACACCCCGCACCTCGACCTCATGTACCCGGCGAAGCGGATCGGGCTCTCCGGCGGGTTGAAGCCGATCGAACGGGAGATCGGCATCGAGCGCGACCGTCCGGACCTGTCCGGGCGGGACGCGGTCCGGCTCTGGCGCGAGTACGAGCGCGGCGACGACGACGCCCTCGAGACGCTGGTGTCGTACAACCGGGAGGACACGGAGAACCTCCGGATCCTCGCCGACGCGGTCTGTGAGTCGCTCCACCGCGACGTGTTCGCGCCGGCGGTCGGGGAGTGATCGCCGGGGGGAGTGCCGAGCGTCGGAACGCGGGAATCCCCGACGTGTTTTTCAGCTGTCATCGAGAAGTGCGTGTGGGACCATGTACCGTGACATACTCTACCCGACGGACGGGAGCACCGGGTCGGAAGCGGCGGCGGAACACGTTCGAAACCTGGCGTCGGCGTTCGACGCGACCGTTCACGTGATACACGTGGTCGACACGCGTCACGCCGGGCTCGGGGCGAGCGGGGGGTTCCTCTCCGACGAGCCCTCGGCGATGAGCGCCCGGAGCGCCGAGACCGGCTACGAGGGGATGGAGGGATCGGACCTCGACGACGAACTCGCGGAGCGGGCGGAGACGGTCGTCGAGGAGACGGCCGCGGCGCTCGACGGCGTGGAGACGGTAACCGCCGTCGAGACCGGGACGCCGCACTCGGCGATCCTGCGCTACGCCGACGAACACGACGTCGACGCCGTCGTGATGGGAACCCACGGCCGGACTGGCGTCGAACGCTACCTCCTGGGAAGCGTCGCGGAGAAGGTGGTTCGGATGGCGGACCAACCGGTGTTGACGATACGTGGCGACGACACGTAGCGACGAGGGCGGACGACGTCCGGCCCGTCGGCCGGCGCCGTCACTCCCGAGACGGGTCCTCCTCGCCCTTCGATCCCGGCGGCCGGTCCGTCCCGGAGGACCCGCGATCGTCCGCGTCCGCCTCCTCGAGCGTCGCGTGTAGCGCCCCCGACGCCGCGGGGGAGGCGTCGTCGGGAGCGTCCCCCACGTCCCTCTCGGAACCGTCCTCCACGTCCCCCTCGGAACCGGACCCGTCGGCCGTCGCCACGGGGCGTTCCGGAGTGGCGGAGCCGGTCTCGTCGTCGCCAGACTCCGATTCCGGCTCTTCGACCGACTCCGATTTCCCGTCCGGTTCCGGGTCGGCGTCCGCGTCCGACGCCGAGTCGGTATCGCCTTCCGCTCCGTCGCCGTCGTCGGCCGGCCGGACCAGTTTCATCTCGCCGTGGGCCCGCAGCGAGCCGTCGATCTCCGCGCCGTCATGGATCACGAGGTCGCCGGCGGAGACGTCGCCGCGGACGTGCGCGTCCGCCTCGATCGTGACCGTCCCGCCGCGGGTGGTCACGTCGCCGTGGATCGTGGAGCCGCCCCCGACGACGACGTCCTCGCGGGCACGTAACGAGCCGAACACCTCGTTGCGCTCGCCGACCGCGATCGACTCGGCCCGGAGGTTGCCGTGGAGCCGGCAGTCGTCGCCGACGGTCGCGGGCGTCGACACGCGCCAGGCGTCGTCCGAGACCTCGGCGCCGCGCGGAACGAGGAGCGGGTCGCGGACGTCGTCGCCGTCGGCGAGGGCCTCGGCCAGCTCGTCGGCGGCGTCGGTCTCGCCGACCCGCAACAGCTGGGAGAGCACGATGAAGTAGAAGACGAGCGTGGGGACCGGGTTCCGGATGACGATCCAGCCGTTGGCCTCGAACCCCTCCTCGATCTCCACGTCGTCGCCGATGTCGAGGTCGCCGGAGACCATGAGCCGGCCGGTGACGGTCACCCGCTCGCCGAGGTAGGCGTCCTCGCCGACGAGGACGTTGCCGTCGACGGAACACCAGGTGTCGAGCCGGCAGTCGCCGTCCGCCTCGATGTCGTCGCCGACGGCGACGCGCTCGCCGATCGCGACGTTGCGGCCGCGGATCCCGAACTCGACGGTCGACTGCCCGCCCACGAGCACGTCGCCGTCGACGACCACGTCGTGCTCCTCGACGGTGGTCCCCGACGGAACCGAGAGCTCGTCTATCGGACCGCTCCGCCTCAGTGACACACCCGTGGGAACTGCCTCGGGAGACATAAACGATAGGGGCCGTCCGACGGGCGTCGGACGACCCGCGGTTCCGCGGGCTCGGCACCGGCACAGTGCGTGTCGTCGACAGCCCCGTGCGTGCGTCGACGCCGGCTCCGTGCGTGTGCGGATCGATCCCGAACCGCGCCGCGGTCATCGCCCTTTTCACTCCGCTCCGCGACCCGGAGGTATGGGATTCGGATCGTACGACGAGAGCGAACAGGGTAGCAAGGACGTCGAGACCGACGAGGACGGGGCCGTGAACGTCCACGAACACGACCACGACGGGGACGTCTCGGTCGAGGGCGACGCCGACACCGACGAGCTCGTCGACCGTCTCGGCGCGATGAAGGGCGACGACGAGTGAAGGCGCGAGCCGGCCGCGGCGAGCGCGTCCGGCCTCAGTCGTCGGTGACCAGCTCGACCTCGTGGCCGTCCTGGTCCGTGGTGAACGCGTAGCGGTTGTCACACGATGCGGGATCGCGGTAGTCGGCGGACTCGCGGACCATCAACTCCTCCCACGCGTCGTCGAGGTCGTCGACCGCGACCGCGAGGTGGCCCCACGCGTCGCCCAGCTCGTAGCTGCGGCCGTCGTAGTTGTAGGTGAGTTCGAGCGTCATCGCCTCCTTCGGGGCGTCCTCGGGCGCGACGAAGTAGTTCGCGAAGGTGTCGGCCTCCCAACGGTCGCGGGCCTCGCCGTACTCGAACTTGCGCGTCCAGTAGCCGAGCGCCTCGTCGGCGTCCTCGACGCGGATCATCGTGTGGTCGAGGCTCCACTTCGCGCCGTAGTCGCGCTTGACGATCTCGACCTCGTGGCCGTCGGGATCCTTCACGAACGCGTAGCGGTTCCCGCAGGACTCGGGGTCGCGGTAGTCCTCGACGCCCTCGTCCATCAGCTGGTCGTACGACTCCTGGAGCGCGTCCTCGGGAACGCGGACCGCGATGTGACCCCAGGCGTCGCCCATCTCGTAGGAGCGGCCGTCGTGGTTGTACGTGAGTTCGAGCAGCGCGCCCGCGTCGTGGACGTCCTCGGGGCCGAGGAACACGTTCGTGAACGTGTCCGCCTCCCAGCGTCCCTTCTCCTCGTAGTTCAGATGCGTTTGATACCAGTCGAGACTCTCCTCTAAGTCCTCGACGCGCATCATCACGTGGTCGAACGTGGACTCCATGTCCGTCCGTTCGGCCGCTCGACGCAAAAGCGTACTGAAGCGTTCCACCGCGGGCCGACGATCCCTCCGTCCTGGGTCGGCAGACACTTGTCGCCGCCGCCGCACCTCCCGGCATGGACACAACCTATCTCCCGTACGCGCTGCTCGCGATGGGCGCGTACACGTTCGTGTCGCCGCTCATGCGGATCGCGACGACCGGCCCCGACGCGATCCCGAGCGACGTCGCCGTCATCGTCTCGAACACGCTGCTCGTCTCGATGGCGGTCGGCATCGTCTGGTACACGGGACAGGGATTCACCTCGCATCTCGGCTCCCCGAAGCTCCTCCACGTCCTCGCGGCCGGCGTCTTCCTCGCGGTCGGGATCCTCGCGCTGTACCGCGCCCTCTCCCTGGGTCCCGTCAGCGTCGTGACGCCGATCTTCGCCACCTTCCTCGTCTTCTCCTCGCTGATCGGGGTCGTCCTCCTCGGCGAGTCGTTCTCGGCGCGGAAGGCCCTCGGGATCGTCTTCGCCGTCGCGTCGGTGTATCTCGTCTCCGGCACCTGACGGCGCGGACGACCGGAACGCCCCCGTCGGCGCGATCCGGAAACGCCCGCCGCGTGAGGAAACGCCTTTATCACTGCCGGAGAAGGGCCCGTACTCCCAGTGTCCTCCCTCCCGAACCCGTTCCGGCTCGTCGTCCTCTACATCGGCTTCGGGCTCGCTCGCCTGGGGCTCATCGACCGCCACCGGGTGGTCCGGACGACGGACCTCGCGTGGCCCCGGATCGTCACCGGCGTCGCGCGGATGTCGAAGAACGCCGTCGACGTGGCGATGGTCGGCGTCGCCATCGGGACCAGCGCGGTCGCCGGCGTCGGCTTCGCCGGGCCGTTCTGGGGCGTGGCGTTCGCCATCGGCGGAGGAGTCGCCGGCGGGACCATCGCGTTGGTCTCACAGCGCTACGGGGCCGAGTCGTTCCGGGAGCTCGGCGACGCGGTCCGGGCCAGCACCCTCCTCGTGGTCGCGATAAGCGCGCCCGTCACGGTCGTCTTCTGGACGTACTCGACCGAGCTCATCTCGCTCATCAGCAGCAACGAGGCGGCGATCCGGCTGGGTGCCGACTACCTGCGGATCGTCGGACTCGGAGTCCCCTTCGCGGGCTTGAACCTCGTCGGGAGCCGGGTGCTCGTGGGGTGTGACGACGCCTACACCGCGATGCAGCTTCGGGCGGGCGGCGCGGCGGTGAACGTCGTCTTGAACGTGGGGTTCATCTTCGGGCTCGGCTGGGGCGTCGAGGGGGCCGCGCTCGGGACCGTCCTCTCGAACGTCGTCGTCACCGCGGCGTTCGCGGCCGGGCTCGCGTGGGGTCGGCTCCCGTTGCTCGGCGCGTTCCCGGTCGCGATCGACCCGTTCGGGTCGTACCTCAACCCGAAGATGCTCCACGACCTCGTCGAGATCGGGCTCCCCGTCGGGGCCCGCAACCTCGTGTGGACCGCCGCCGAGTTCCCGATGCTCGCCGTCCTCGACATCTTCGGCGAGAACACGGTGGCGGCGTTCGTCATCGCCCGACGGATCTGGGGGATCATGAACACGCCGGGGTGGGGGTTCGGCCTCGCTTCCTCGAGTCTCGTCGGCCAGGAGCTCGGCGGCGACGACCCCGGCGAGGCGGAGGCGTACGCCCGCGACATCATCCGCTTCTCCGTCGGGACGTACCTCGTGAGCGCGGCGCTCATCGCGGCGTTCGCGACCGACGTCGTGGTGCTGTTCGCCGACAGCGCGGCGAGCCCGGAGGTCCCCATCGCCGTGAACCTGGTGTACGCCGCCTGCGTCGCGGTGATCTTCCAGGGGATCTCCGGCGGGGCCGCGGGGCCGCTCGACGCCGCCGGCGACACGAAGATCCCCTTCGCCAGCCAGTTCGTCGGGATGTTCCTCGTGTCTATCCCGTTGGCGTACGTCGGCGCGACCACCGGGCTCGGGCTGTGGGGGCTCTACCTCGCGTTCCTCGCCGAGACGACGATCCCCGCGGCGATCAACTACTGGCGGTTCCGGTCGGGCAAGTGGAAGGCGATAAGCCGGGCGTATCGCCCCGACGCGGCGGTCGCCGACGACTAGCGGGACCCCCACAGTCCGCGTTCACCACGCCCCGCGGAGCACGCCCTCGATACGCTCCGGGGTGGCGTCGATCCCGGCCGGCGCCCGATCCATCGGCGGGTCCTCGGCGACGAACGCCGCGATCGCGGGGAGGTCGTCCTCGCGGACGGCGTCGACGTCGCGGAGGCGGGTCGGGACGGGGAGCGCGTCGCGGACGGCCGCGGCCGCCTCGACGACCGCCTCCGCGACCGCGTCGTCGTCGCGGCCCTCGGCGTCGATCCCGAACCCCGCGGCGAGCGCCCGGCGGCCCGCGTCGGCCTCCTCGAGGAGGTACGCGAGGACGTGCGGGGCGACGACCGCGTGGATCGCCCCCTGTTGGACGTCGTACCGGCGGGCGAAGCCGTGGCCGAACGCGTGGATGACGCTGATCTTCCGGTCGATCTGGACGAGGAGCGCGCCCGCGACCGCCCGGTCCATCGCGGCCGCCTCGTCGCCGGCGCGGTCGCCCGCGACGACCGGGAGCGCCCCGGAGAGGAGCCGGATCCCGTGGATCGCGGTGGCGTCGCTGACGGGCGAGGCGTCGCGGGCGTACGTCGTCTCGATCCCCTTGTCGAGGCCGTTCATCGCGGAGCCGGCGAGGGCGGACCGGGGCGTCGTCTCGAAGAGGTCGGGGTCGAGCAGGTCGACGGCCGGCATCGCGGAGCCGCGCACCGGGACGGGCTGGCCCGTCGTCGACGCGGCGGCGGAGAGCACCTCGAGCGACCCGCCGGCCGAGAGGTCCGCGCCCGCGAACGTGGTCGGGACCGCGACCACGGGGAGGGCCGGATCCGCGGTCGGCGGCTCGATCGACCCCTCGCGCGCCTCGGCCTCGAGGGCCGCGAGATCGCGGCCGTCCGCGGCGAGGACGGCGGCCTGCCTGGCGACGTCGAGGCTGCTCCCCCCGCCGACCGCGACGAGGGCGTCCGCCTCCGCCTCGGCGGCCGCCTCGAGGAGTTCGAAGGCGGTCTCGGCCCGCTTCGCCGGCGTCGTCCCGTCGAAGGTCCCGGCGTGTCGGTCGCCGAGGCCCGCCCGGATCGGCCCCATGAGGTCGTCGTTCGCGCCGACGTTCGAACCGCAGACGACGAGCGCGTCGCCGATCCCCCGGTCGGCGAGCGACGCCTCGAGGTCGGCGACCCGTCCGCGTCCGTACAGTACGTCACAGCCGTCGTACGTCGACTCGAACCGGTCCGCGATCGGTAACATGCCAGTTCGTACCACGGCGACCGGTTTGTAGCTGTGGGAGAACGGAGCCGCGGGGAACGGATCGGTGCCGTGGAAAGCGGATCGGAGCCGCGGGGAGCGGATCGGAGCCGCGGGGAGCGGATCGGAGCCGTGGGGAGCGGACGGATCCGATACGTAGCCCGAGCGCGCCGATCGGCGCCGATTCGTTTTCGGGAGCTGTCAAAAACATATCCAGCCATCGAATAATTTATAGATTGTTGTAAGGATCGTTGAGTGTCAGCATGAATCTCCCAAGCCGGATATTTGCGATCGGGGGCGCTGGGAAGGCCATTACCTACGAGCTGCTGAAGGCCGATTGGGTCCAGGAGGCGATCCTGCGGCCCCGCCCGAATCCCGAGTCGTTGACCGTGACCGTGATCGACACGGCGGAGGAGGAGGAGAACCGAGACCTCGAACGGATCAAGGAGATCGAACAGCAGATCCAGGAGACCAAGGACCGCCTCCGTTCGGAACACACCGGTCGACCGGGGGAGATAACGATCGAGTACCTTCCGCTCACGCGGAACATCCAGCTCCACGACCAGAACGACCTCATCGGGGAGGAGGCGGTGCCGCGCATCGCCTCCGGGGTCGGCATGGAGGAGGAGAACTGGTGGCTCCAGCCGGAGTTCATCAACGAGAACCTCGACTTCGCCACCGGCGTCGTCCGGAAGCGCGGGCTCGGGAAGGGGCTCTACTACAAGGCGTACGCCGAGGACGACGACGTGCGGACGGCCATCGACCTTCCGGGTCGCGGGAAGGTCGCAGTCATCGCCGGCCTGGGGGGCGGCTCCGGCTCCGGGATCTTCATCGACCTGGTCAAACACCTCAAACGCACCCAGCGGACGGCCGAGATCACGCTGTTCGGCGTCCTTCCGAACGACGACGAGGGCGACGCGGAGAACGCCAACGCGCACGCCGCGCTCTCGGAGCTCGAGTACCTCAGCCTCCAGGACGAGGACCTGTTCAAGGACCGCATCCTCATCCCGATCGATCCCACCGGCTTCGGCGGAAAGAAGGCCAACATCCTCCAGAGTTCGGACGCCCTGCTCGAGTTCGACCGGGCCGCGATCTACCTGATCGCGACCTACTACAACATGATGGACATGGAGGACCCGTTCGCGGACACGCCCTCCTACGCCCCCTTCATCATCGGGATCCCGCAGGTCCTCCGGTACAACGTCGACGCGATACAGGACGCCAAGACCGTTACGAAGGACATCCTGAACGCCAAACAGGACGCCCTCGAGGCGGAGGCGGACATCTACGCGGGCGTCGACCGGTTCCTCTCGCGCGAGTGGAGCCCGGACGGGATGAACGGCGAGCTCCACGACTCCGACCGGACGGACCTCGAGGCGCGGCTCAACAACGTGAAGTCGCTGCTCGATCTCGACCTGTTCACCGAGCTCGACTACGAGTCGGTCTCGATCTACCGCGAGATCGTCTCGGAGGCGGAGATGGAGGCCGACGACATCGTCGAGCTCATCGAGGTGATCGGCGGCTCGATCCGCGCCGGCACCGCCGAGGTGAGCAGCGACGGCGAGCAGTTCGTCGACAGCATCGACAAACAGCTCGGCGACGTGATCCGCGACGAGCTGAATCGCCTCGCCCACCGGAAGGACCTCCTCGTGCGGCTCCGCGCGGTCGACGACAACCGCGTCGAGAGCACGATCAGCTACCTCCTCGCGTTGGAGGACGAGGGGATCAACGCGGGCGTCCGGCTCAACCAGCTCGAGGCCAAACTGGAGGAGGCCACGGAGCGACGTGACCGGCTCCAGTCCGACCTGGAGGACGCCGACGAGGAGCTGGAGGAGCGACGCCGCTCCCAGCAGGACGAGGTCGACCGCCGCGTCGACGAGTGGGAGCGGTCGGTTCGGCCGGTCTACGAGGAGTACGAGGACTGTCGGTCGATCGACGCCGAGCGCCTGGGCGACGACCTCGAGATGGCCCTCGAGACGTACGGTCGCGAGGTGAAGAACGCCGAGACCGAAGACCAGCTCGAGGCGGTGAGCGACGGACAGGTCCGAAGCACGCTCAACGAGCTCTCAGAGGAGTTCGACCGCGTCGGGATCAACGTCTCCGACACCGAACGGCGCATCAACGCCTCGCTGGCCGATCTGGCGGACGCCAAACAGGCGTTCATCCAGATGAACCAGGACGAGGGGACGCTCGAGTCGATCCTGCCGTGGGACACCTCCGGCGAGGAGGAGCGCAAGCAGGCACAGAAGAACTACCGGATGAAGCGCAACCAGCTCGACGACAACGAGGTGTTCACGATCTCCCGCGCCGGGGACTCGTTGTCGATCGAGCTCGAGTTCTCCGTCGGCAGCCTCCAGCGGACGATAGAGGAGGAGCTCGAGGACCGTCGCCGCGAGATCGTCGCGGAGACGCGCGCCGAGCTCGAGACCGACAGCCCGCGCGCGCTGGAGGAGGTCGAACGCCAGCTCGACTCGGGCGCGAACTTCTCCGAGATCGCTCGCGAGTTCGAGGCGGTGATCAAAGACGAGGTCATCGAGACCGACGACGTCGAGCGGCGGCGCGACGAGCTCCGGTCGGAGCTCGAGGACGCGGAGCACAGGGCCGACCTCTACGAGGGGACGGTCAGCCTCTTCGAGGAGCTGAACGGGCCGCGGGACGCGTTCATCAACGCGCAGAACCGCTACCGGAACCTGCGCGAGAACTACAACGAGAGCCGGGAGACCTCGGTCTCGACGGAGGACGAACAGTACCGCTACGTCAAGACCGTCAAGCCGCACGACATCCTCCAGCTCAGGGACGACGCGGACATCGCGGAGAGCAAGCTGTTCGACGACGAGACGGAGCGCCAGCGGCTCCGCGGCTCCCTAGAGGAGCTCGCGAAGAACGCGCACAACCCCAAGTACACCGGGATCCGGAAACGCCGGATCAGCGGCGACCGCTCGCGGTACAACGACATGAACATCGTCGTCGGGGTGATGAGCCGGGCGATAAACCAGATCGGCGACGTGGCCGACCTCAAGCCCGTCTTCCAGGGCGCGTACAACCTGGGTGCCGGCAGCGAGAACTTCGCGTCGTTCCCGGTCGAGGCCGGCGGCAGCTGGGACATCGGGCTCGGGATCTTCATCGACGGGATCTTCCTGGACAACCTCCGTGCGGAGGTCGAAGCCGACGGCTACCAGACCGGCTACCGGGCCAAGGAGGCGTCCGACGACACCGACATCCTGGTCCATCACACCTACGGCCTCGACGACGGATACTACGTCCGGCGGAACGAGGTGTTGAACCTCGAGAACCCCAACGACACGCAGTTCTTCCTCAGAGACGAGGGGGAGATCAAACGCGACCTCCTGGAGGAGCACATCGAGAACGTTCCGTTCACCGACGAGGAGGCGGAGGCCGACGCACCCTCCGAGACGCTCGACGGGGGGGAGTGATCGGTAGATGACGGCGATCGGTGAGTTCCTCGAGGAGAACGGCGAGAAGGTGTTTCTCGTCGTCTACTTCGCCGTGATGGTGATCGTCGCCGGGCCGCTGTTCCTCTCGCTCGGCGAGGCGTGGCAGGCGTCGGACATCGTCAGGCCGGCGATCCTCGCGTTGAACCCGCTCGTGGGCGTCACCCTCGAGCAGTTCTCCGCGCTGATGTTCGGGCTCTACCTCGGGCTGTTGGTCCTCGTGACCCTCGACCCGAAGAAACGGGTCCAGGGCATCCTGCTGTGGCTGGGAACCGTCTCCGCGCTCGTCGCCCTGCTGTCGATCGGGCTGTTCATCCCGAATATCGACTTCGCGGCCAACATCGTGTGGGTCCTCGCCGGCTTCGTCGGCGGCGGGCTCGTCGGCGGCGGTCCCAAACTGCTCGAGGTCCGGACGGCGAGCGCCCTCGAGTTCCGCCGGTCCGCGACGATCCTGTTCTACCTGATCAGCGCCATCGTCGTCGGCGGGCTGATCGAGTACCACGTCAACTTCCCGCAGTTCCTCCAGGTCTCGGCCGAGACCGTGCGGATCGTGCCGCCGAGCCCGACCGTGAGCGTCGAGTGGGCCAGCATCGGCGTGAACACGCTCATGGCGGCGGTGTTCGTGGTCACGCTGCGCCGCTTCGTGACGTACGACGCAGAGGAGAACTTCTTCGTGTTGGGTCCGCAGGGGTCGGGGAAGTCGCTGTTCCTCGTCGGGAAGTACCTGGCCGCGCTCGACGACGCGGTCGGCCGCGAGGCCGACACGCCGCTGAACCCGAGCAGCGACCTCATGGAGCTGGTCGGGTCGCTCGACGCGGCGTCGAAGGACACCGGCTGGAAGCTCGACGCGACCGGGCAGACCGACGTCGAGGACCTGAACTTCAACTTCGTCGACGGCCGCGTGTTCCCGAAGAACATCCAGCTGTCGAGCCTCGACTACGCGGGCGAGTACCTCGAGCGCCTCCCGAACGCGCTGATGAGTCCGGACGACGAGATCGACAACTCGACGCTCCGGCTGCTCGCCCAGCGGGTTCGAGACGCCAACACGCTGATCCTGATCATCGACGTCGAGCGGTACCACAACAACGAGCCGCTGGAGATAGAGCCGTACTTCGACATTCTGGACGTCGCCTCGAACAAGGACGTGCTGTTGGTCGCCACGAAGTGTGACATCCTCGCGGAGGAGTTCCGGGACAAACAGGCGCTCGAGGCACACCAGTACTTCGACGAGTTCCAGGAGTTCGTCAGCGAGACGCTGATCGAGAACAACCAGACGGTTCGGACGCTCGTACAGGACACCTCCGGGTCGAAGATCCACCCGGTGTACTACCAGACGACGACCGACGAGAACGGCGAACGCGTTCCGATGCGCGACCGCAACGGGAACGTGATGACCGTCGGATTCGACGAACTCCTCGAGAAAATGGGGTGACAACGGATGCCATCACTACGCGTATACGACACGAAAGGAAACGAACACTCGCCGACGGGCGGCGGCGGCCGGTCGAACGAACGGGTGAAGGACCTGTTTTACGACGGAGTGAGGCTGGCGATCGAGGCCGGCCGCGAGCGCAAGTTCACGATGTTCTTCCGGGCGCGAGAGACCCGGAACGCCCGCACCGAGCAGTTCTACGCCGTGTACACCACCCGCGACGGTTCGATGCGGGAGTTCATCGACGCGTTGAGAGACCGGATCGAGACCGAGTGGGGGTACACGATAGACGACTCCGCCGACGACATGAGCGTCTTCCGGGCGATCGACGCCGGCAACACCTCGCTTCCGGGCTCCGGTCAGGACAGGGCGATACTCGAGGAGCTCGTCGGGTCCCGCCGGGGCGGGACGGTCGGCGTGCGCGACGCCGAGAGCGCGCTCGGGCTCGTCAACGAGCTCATGGGCACGTACGACCGCGCCGCGGTCGCCGACTCGCCGGAGTCGAACGCGCTGTCCGACTTCGACCTGGTCGTCGCCCCGAACGGGTCGAGCGGCATCGCCCCGATCGGCGACACGGAGGGACAGTGGGAGTCGACGAAGGAGTCGATCCGCAGCCGGCTCATCGACGAGGAGATCGCCTCGATCAACGAGTCGGTCCAGACGCTCTCGCGGGAGCACGGCCTCTCGAGCTCGGAGATCCGGCGGCGAGTGGGCCAGCGCGTCCCGGCGTTGAGCGCGCCGAGTTCGGGCGGCTCCACGACCGACCGGCTCTCGACGTCCGGCTCCTCGAGCCGGTTCGACATGGCGGAGATCGGCAAGTACGTCGCCATCGCCGCAGTGGTGTTGCTCGTGTTGATCGGTGGGTTCGTCGGCGCGAGCGAGCTCGGATATATTGGTGGTGGGGGCGGTGACGTCGCTGCCACGGTCAACGGGACCGTCTACGGTGCCGACGACGAGCCGCTGACGACGGCCACCGATGTCACTCTCGAACCAACTGCCGCCTCCACCGGGAACGAGACCGCGCCGGAACCGGAGACGGTCACGGCCGAGAACGGGGAGTTCGCCTTCCAGAACGTGTCGGCCGGCAACTACACCCTGTCGGTCGCGTCGACGGAGCGGTTCGCGTACGACAACGAGTCGGTCGAGGTCCCCGGGAACACGACCGAGCTTGAGGTCTCGCCGGCGGACGGGATCGTGAGCGGTCAGGTCGTGGACGCGGAGACGGGCGACCCGCTCTCGACCGACGGCGACGGCGAGGTCGACGCGTCGATCGAACTCGTCGACGGGGCGGGCGAGACCGTTGCCTCCGCGACCGGCGGGAGCTACGAGTTCACCGTCGGTCTCGACGGGAGCTACACGCTACGCGCCAGTGCCGACGGGTACGAGTCGGCCGAACGGTCCGTGGGATCGTTCGGCGAGCAGGAATCGATCGAACTCGAATCGACGGGCGGGACCCAGGAAGAGGCGGAATCGACGGGCGTAACCCTACAAGGAGAGGTCACCAACGCCACGAACGGGAACGCGATCGAAGGTGCGACCGTCGATGTAGTAGTCGGTCTGGGGGAGGTTTATGAAGGGACGAGCGAGTTAACAGGGGATTACGAGGTCACCGGGATCCCTCCGGGTGACACGTACCGGGTCGAGGTGAGTGCCGATGGGTACGAGGAGGCCTCACGGCAGGTCGACTTCAGCGGTGAGAATCAGGTCTTTAAGTCGGACTTCGAACTCGAACCGACCCAGTCGTAACCATGCGTCCCGACCGAACCCTCTCCGGGAGCGACCTAACGATCACCGCCGGAGAGCGGATCGGGACGAGCACACACTGGGGAGACGTTCGACGGACGAACCGCCGACGGCAGCGATCCCGTCGCGATAAGAGTGCCTCGTGGCCGAATTCCGGAGGCCGAGTACGACCGGTTCGACTCGATCGCGGCACAGTAGCGGAACGTCTCCGGTCCCGAGACCATCAGAACGCTCGTCGACTGGAAGATCGGTCCCAAGCCGTGGGTCGCCGTCGAATGCGTTCCCGGCGAATTCGAGCAGTCGAGTTCAGAGGCCACCACTTGAAGCGGCATTCCTTTGATCGTTGAACAGCTCTATTCGTTTCCCTCCAACGATTCGAACAGCCGCTCGATCCGCTCGCGTTCGCCCTCGACGCCTGCGGGGTACGCGCCAGCGACGAGGACCACGTCCTCGCCACGCTCGACGATGGTGAGGTGGATGTACCCCCGCTCCTCGGTGCCGTCGGGGAGGACGACGGTCGCCTCGTAGACGCTCACCTCGGTGGTCTCGCCGAACACCTCCTGTTCGATCGTCTCGTCGAGCTCCGGGTCGCGGATCTCGCCCGCGTACTCGGCGCTGATCTCGCCGCGCGCCTCGTCGATCAGCTCGTCCTCGTCCATGTTGGCGAGCGGGCTGAGCTGCTGTCCCGCGGCGGAGACGCCGGGCGTGCTCACGACCGCGAACACCGACTGCTCCTGGCCGGTCAGCTCCGACTCGATCTCCCGGAGGTACGCGCGGACCTCGGTGCGCGCGGTGAACTCGCGGCGCTGGCCGAACTCCTCGAACTCCTCCTCAACGACGACCGTCTCGTTTCGGACCTGCTCGAAGCCGGTCTCCTCGACGCTCGACTCCGCCGGCTCGGCCGGCTCCGCGGACCGCTCGATCTCCTCCTGTGTCGCGATCTCGACGGCGTCGGTGCACCCGCTCACGGCGATCGCCCCCGCCGTTGCCCCCGCAACCAGAAATCGACGACGTGATGGCATTCGGTGACACGTTCTCCGTCGACAGATATATCACTTGTCCATCCATTCTCAGCGTCGATATCGAACGGAGCCGGTTCGGGACCACCCTGTCGGCGGCGGTCGCTCAGTCGAAGGCCGCCAGCCTGAGCACCCGCGCGAACTCGCCGATCGAGTCGTACCGCTCGTCCGGGTTCGGGTCGATGGCGCGGGTTATCGGTCGGTCGAGCGCCGACGGCACGCCGGCGTGCTCGCTCGGCTTCGCGGGCCGGTGGTCGGCTGGCGGGCTCCCGGTCGCGGCGTGATACGCGAGCGCGCCGAGCGCGTACGTGTCGGGTTTGCCCCGCCAGAGCGGCTCCTCGGAGTCGGAGAGCTGCTCGGGCGGGGTGTACGGCGAGGGCGCCCGCGTCCCGTGATCCGGCGTGTCCCGCACCGCCGAGAGGCCCCAATCGTCGACGAGGCCGGTCGGTTCCCCCGCCGACCCGAGGACGCGGATCGTCTCGGGCGAGAGGTAGTAGTGTCTGACCGTGTAGCGGCTGGCCTGCGACATCGCCTCGGCGGCGTCGACGACCGGCGACAGCCGGGCCGCGGGATCCGCGGGCGGGTCGTCGAGGAACTCGCCGAGCGTGGCGACGTCCCCGATCGGGTCGGTGAGCACCCACGGGTACGGCTCGGTTCCGGACCCGTACACCGTGACGATCCCGTCGTAGTGGCTGACGCTGCCCCAGTCGGTGGCGACGGAGCGGAACCGGTCGGCGAGCTCCCCGCCGTCCGCGGCGTCGGGAAGCGCCAGGACCCGCCCGTCGACGCCGTCGATCCGTTCGTCGGTGACGGCGTACGCCGCCAGCGGCCCGACGGACTCCAGCGGTTCGACCGACGAGAGCTCGTCCACCGCCGCGAGCAGCGCGTCGCCGTCCGCCGATCCGGCGTCGCTGTCGACTCGAGAGTCGTCGCCGTCGTCGCCCGCCGCGGCCGCCGCCGCAGTCGGCGACGTCGGCTCGCCGTCGACGCCGTCGTCCGCCGACGTCTCCCTCCCGGCGCTTCGCTCTCTCCCGGTGTCGCTCGTCGCCGGCTCGCCGGCTTTCGGTTCGCTCGCCGCGTTCGTCGTCGACGGTCCCTCCGACGGGGAGGCGGCGTCCGGTCCCGCTCCCGACGACGCGTCGGTCGACCCCCCGCCGAGGAATCGGTACGCCGCGAGCGCGCCGACCGTGAGCCCGCCGGCCGCGCCGAGGAGCCCGATCGTCGGGATCCGACCGATCGGTCCGGTCGACCCCGCCCCGTCCGCCGTCGAGAGTTCCCCGGACTCGGCTCCGTCGGTCGACTCGGTCGACGGGTCGACATCGCCGTCGTCCCCGCCGCCCCCGTCCGTGGATCCGTCCGCGCCGGAGGAGCCTCCGGATCCCGTCGATCCGGACGGGGCGCTCCCGTCGCTGCCGGAACCGCCACCCTCCGCGAACTCGACGCCCGCCGCCACGTGGTGGTGTCCGAGCGTCCCGAGCGCCGTCCGTGACCCGACGCCGTGGCCGTCATCCGCCAGGTCGACGACGGTCGGCGAGGAGAAGACCGCGTCCGTCGGGTCGTCGAAGAGCCACCGCCGTCCGCCGTCGTCGGTTTCGAACCCGTACACCTCCCCGGCAGCGTTGCCGACGAAGACGGTCCCCGCTCGGACCGTCGGCGAGGAGTTGACCTGGTCGCCGGTGTTCTTCGACCACACCGGATCGCCGCCCTTGGCGTCGAGCGCGTACAGCGACCCGTCGACGGAGCCGACGTAGACCGTTCCGTCGACGACCGTCGGCGAGGAGACGACGCCGGCCACCCCGTCGGTCGTCCACCGCGCGTCGCCCGTCTCGGCGTCGAGCGCGTGGAGCCCGACGTCGACGCCGACGGATCCGACGTACACGGTTCCGTCGACGACCGCCGGCGAGGAGAAGACGACGTCCTCGAGATCGGTACGCCAGGCCGTCGAACCCGCTTCGACGTCGACCGCGTACAGCCGCTCGTCGAACGAGCCGACGTACAGCGTCCCGTCGACGACCGCCGGCGACGAGGAGATCCCGCCCTCCGGGGACGTGACCCGCCACCGCTCCGTTCCGTCCGCCGTCGCGAGCGCGAGGACGTCGCCGGTTTCCGTCCCGACGTACAGCGTCTCGCCGTCGACGGCCGGCGAGGAGACGACGGCCGGCGACGGCGAGACGCGCCACGCCTCCGTACCCTCCCCCCGGTCGAGCGCGACGATCGCGCCGGAGCTGGCGCCGACGAACACGCGATCGGTGATCACGGTCGGCGAGGAGACGATCCCGCCGTCCTCGCCGTCGCCGATCTCGAAGGACCACACGGACGACCCGTCCGTCGCGTCGACCGCGTACAGCGACCCGTCCGTGGATCCGACGTAGGCCACGCCGTCGACGACCGTCGGCGACGAGGAGACCGCGTCTCCGGGCTCCGTGAACCGCCAGACTGAGTCGCCGGTCGCGGCATCGATCCCGTACAGCGACCCGTCGTCGGAGCCGACACAGACGATCCGGTCCGGCACGTGGTTCGTCGCCGACGCGGTCGAGAGCCCTCCGGCGACCCCCCACGTCGAGACGCCGGCCGCCGACGACACGCCGGCCGTCCAGCGGAGCACGGACCGCCTGGTGAACCGATCCCGACGCACCGCCTCTCCGGCACCGTCCCGATCGCGACTCGCCGCCGATCCGTCGGGTCCCGTCATGCCGAACAGTAGTCAGACCGATAGCATGAGTGTTTCCTCATCGGCCGGGACCGCCGTGACGCCACAAGAGCCATTCGGGTCCGCCACTGAGACGGTACCGACGATCGATCGCGTCCACACGACATGAAACGCTACCCGCCGATCCCGGCCGTAGCCGACGCGTCCGAGGATCTCCTCACCGGCCACCTCTGGCTCCTCGAACTGATCGACGGCTGGCACCTCCGGTTCCGGATGGCCGACTCCGGGCTCATCCGGTTCGGCGACCGCGAGGCCGTCTACGACGACCCCGACGACCTCCCGGACGCGTACGGCCACGCGGTCCGACACGTCCGGGAGCGGTTCGACCGGGAGGCGCTCCGGAGCGCGGTCGACGACGTGACCGACGTCGTCTTCTTCGGCGTGGCTACCGGTCGGCGTCGGGTCGAGTACGACTGGGAGCGGCTCCCCTCGTTTCTCGGCCACGACGTGTGGTCCGAAACCGCGGGATCGTTCCGGCCGCCGGACGCCGCGGAGGCGATCTTCGAGCGACTCGGTCTCGATCCGGTGAACGCCGTCGAACGCGAGCGCCGCGCCCGCGACTTCGATCCCGAGTCGTACGCGGTTCCGTCGTCGGCGTGGTACGACGGGCCCGCCGCGGGCGTCGTCGTCCGGAACAAGGCGGGCGGCCGGGGCGTGATCCGGAGACCGGAGCGGTCGACGTCAGTGGACCGGGGGACGGTGGGTGCCGACCTCGTGGAGGCGGCCGCAACTCACGCGGATCGGGAGCGGCTGGTGCGGATCGTCGCCCGGATCAAGGATCGCGGTGAACCGGTCACGGTCGACGCGCTCACGGAGCGGGCGTTCGAGGCGTTCCTCCGGGAGCGGCACCGGTTGGTCGCCGAGAACGGCGAGAACTGGGAGGCCTTCCGACCGGAATTCCGTACCCGGGCTCAGGCGTTCCTCGACGACGCTGAGGCCGGTTGAGATCGACGGAGTAGTGAGCATTAGGAAGCCACCCGGCCAGACTCTTGAGTCTGCGTGGTGTGAAGAAATTGATGTAGGAACGATCTCGCGAGATCGTACACTCAGGATCTGGGCCTTGTTTAGACGGATAGACTCGGTCAGTCTGAGGAGTGTGTCACTAGTATCGTCATGCTAGTAGCTCTAACGAAGTGACAAATCTATAGGAAGTGAAGCGGGACGGATTGGGTGTGCAAACCAAGACCTCCCGCTTCGCAGAGGCGGTTGTATCGCTCTCCAAAAAAGCCGTCGCTGGCGAGCCAGCTCCGGCATACCGGCCCGGAAAAGACGGGTATGCCGATTGGGTAATTCTCGCCATTCAAGGCTTCAAAGAGTATCTCCAACACGATTACAGGAAATTGATGGACGTTTTGCGAGAAATGCCGAGAGTTGCGAAATCTCTCTGTTTGACGGTTAAGACACTCCCTCACTTCTCGACCGTGTGTGCACGAAAGCAAGCGATTCCGATGAAGCGGTGGCGAGCGATCCTCGACGCGTCGCTCGAAATGTACGAACTCGGAGATATACAAGCAATCGACGCAACCGGCGTGGATCGTATCCAAGCGAGCCAGCATTACGCGAAACGGACGGATTACACGTTCAAGGCGGTCAAAACCACGTTGCTCATCGATTGTGAAACGAGTGCGATTCTAGACATACACTGTTCGATGAAACAACCGCACGATACACAGATCGGTTTACAGGTTTTGGTGCGGAATCTCGACGATCTGACGGCTGTAGCGGCTGATAAAGGATACGACTGGGAAGCACTTCGGACGAGGTTACGTGCTGAAAGTATCACACCGCTGATTCCGCAACGCGGCCCCGGTTTCCGAGGCTGGGCGAGAAACTTACTTATCCACGACCGGGCGTATAATCAGCGTTCGAACGCTGAATCGGTGTTTTTCGGCTTACGGCAGCGATACGGTGAGACGCTGTGGGCGAGAACGTGGTTCGGTCAATTCCGCGAACTTGTCATGAAATCGGCGATGCGAAACATTGAACGCGCGATCGAGGGGGAAGACCGTTGAACGCTGGCGTCTAAACAAGGCCCAGGATCTGTGTTCGTGGAAGGTGACCAATCAGTACGGGAAGACCGACGATATTATTCGGGTCGCCGACAGACTCCAGACAACTTAATCCTATGTCATCGTCAGAATCCGAATCAGCCTCCAGATGGACGGAAATTGACGCCCTCGGCGATGTAGGAGAATGACCTCCTCCGATCTATGGACAACTGCTGATAAGATAGACGATATATAATCCAATCATGTCGACCCTTCTTCGATCGGTTTTTTCAATCTTTTCAGGAAGATTGGCCAATATTCTGATAAGTCTGGGATTCACTCCGATACTGGTTCGGATCGTTTCTCAAGAACAGTACGGATTATACGTCAGCGTACTCGCCGGGTTCTCGATCTTCGCTCTTCTCGCCAAAGGAGGACTGTTCGATGCGAGTCGAAAGATCATCGCCGAGAACATCAAAGATCAAACAAAAACGTCAGAGATCGTCTCAATATCTATGCTAATAAGTGTCGGATATGGGATCACTGCGGTGTCGATCGCTGCGATCGGGCTACGAGCCGAAGTAGTTCCGTCTCGTTACGTCCCATTCGTGTGGATTCTGCTGTTAGCGGTGGTTTTTGAAAATATCTTTAGTATCGTGAGAGGCACCTTCTATGGACAACAGCGGGAACACGTGGCTGAAATTCTCAACGTCGGAAGACGGATTTTCTACGTGGTTATTGGGTTGAATCTGGCGTATATTGGGTATGACCTGATCGGGCTATTCGCTGCTTATAGCGTATCCTTCATCGTTGTTGGAGTGGTTGGGATCTTATATATTCTCAGACATTTCGAGTTCTCAGTCCCTTCCATCGAGAGCATCAAGAGACACGGACGAGAAGTAGCAACGTTCGGAGGGTTTCAGTTGATCGGAGGACTGAGTGCGGCCTTCTTGTATAAGGCGGATATTCTCCTCGTTGAGTACTTTCGAACGTCCACGGCGACTGCGCTATACAACAGCGCGATCGTACCCGCTGAGATGATCTGGTTCATCCCGTCCGTCATCCAGCTTGCGTTCTTACAGCAGACTGCGAACCTCTGGGCGGAGGATGACATCGAAGGAATAAACGACCAGATCCGAACCGGGATCAAATACAGTATACTGGCCCTAACGCTGTTCGGTGTCGGTCTGTTCGCTCTCGCTGAACCGTTTCTCCAAGTCTACTTCGGCGAGAACTACGTTGCTGCCACTTCGACGTTGCGATTGCTCATCTTAGGAACGTTCTTTTTTGGAATCACTCGAGTGGTTGTTCCTGTCTTCCAGGCAACCGGGTGGGTGAGACATACGGAACTGATGACTGTCGGAGCTCTCCTACTCAACGTTCTGTTGAACGTCGCTTTGGTCCCTCGTTATGGGATCATCGGTGCGGGGATCGGAACGTCGATATCGTACGTCATGCTGTTCGTCGGAAACGTCTGTATCTGGCTTTCTTCCCCATTCGAAGTGGTTTCACTCCGATGGATCACTCCACTCGTGCTTGCCCAGGGAGTATTCGCCATCGTGTTCTTCGCGACTGTGTTCAGCGTTGAGGTCTCACCATTGATCTCTCTGCTTGTGTTTCCGCCTTTGGGATTTGTGCTATTCATCGGGATCAACGTCGTCTTCGGACACATCCCGATACAGGAATTCCGATCTCATGTCAGTACAGTCGTGAAGCGATTCTGAGACGGAAAGTCGAGATTGAGGTATCACTCCGATCGCCATTCACAATCTATAACAACAGCTGCTTACGGATTAGTACATAGGCGAATTTGGGATATGGAACAGTTAGGAATCTTGTACTACGTTGACTCATTTCCAAAATTATCAGAGAGTTTCGTTCTAAACGAAATAAGTGAACTCACACGCAGAGGACATGAGGTCGCTGTGTTCGCTCTGAAGGATCCGGGAGAGCGCACTACCCATGAGGAGTACGAAGATCTCGACGTTCCAGTCTACTATGGGAACGTCTCGTACACCGATTTCTCGGATCTATTTTCACGGAAAACCCTCAGGATGGCGACAGAGCACGTAACCGGCGGTCTCTTCACTCGACTTTCCTCTAAACAGGTCGGACATAACTTGTTATTAGGACGCCGATGTTCGGAGTTCATCGAGTTACTCGAGTTTAATATCGACATCATTCACGGCCATTTCGCGAATCCCAGCAGGATTGGTGAAATGCTTGCTGCGAGACATCACGACATCCCATGTACGGTTACGGCTCATGCCGTTGAAATATTCAAGAAACCAAACGTCAGCCGAATACGCTACATCTGTGACGGGATGGATCACGTGATCGTTCCATCGGAATACAATCGTCGATACCTGCGCGAGGAGATTGGAGTACAGAACGGTATCACGGTCGTTCCCGCGACATCACGGGTCGAAAAGTTCGAACCATCCGAACCCACAATCGAGAATAGACTCCTGACTGTCGCTCGATTAGTAGAAAAGAAAGGATATCCGTTCGCGATCGAGGCGGTAAACCATCTGGTCGAACAGGGATACGATATCGAATATCATATCATTGGAAGTGGAGACCAAGAGGAGCAACTACAACAGAAGGTGAAGAAACACGGTGTCGAAGATCACGTTGAATTTCTCGGGCATGTTTCGGACGAAACGTTGCGACGGGAATTAAGTGAAGCCTGCGTCTTTTTGCTCCCCTGTATCGTTGCCGAAGACGGTGATCGGGACGCGATGCCCGTCGCACTGAAAGAGGCGATGGCGTCTGAAACAGCATGTGTCTCAACGACAGTATCCGCCATACCAGAACTCATCACAAGTGGACATGATGGTCTACTCGTATCCCCAAGGAGATCCGGAGAATTAGCAACGGCTGTCCAAGATCTTCTTGAAGACGCTGAAACGAGACGGAAAATAGCACAAAACGGACGAGATACGGTTCATACGAAGTTCGATATAAGCGACTCGGTGGATACGCTGTTAGAAGTGCTTGAGTCGTGTGTATGTTCTTCATAGACTGCTCTGTTGAATCCACTGAAAGTGTAGGGATCAGCTCTAGTTTGATTAAACGAATAGCTGTTCTGATTGATTTCTCGAACCGTGTTTTTCGGAACCGTCCTACTAACCGTCTACTGGCCGGCAGACCCGAGCGAAAGAACGATAGATTTGAAAAGAGACTTGGTTCGATCTAACGACGATCTCTTTGTCGTCATCGGATTCAACAGAGCGATACGGTCCTATAATATAACATGAATGAACACTCTTACGTAGCATATTGTTGATGGTACGCCATTCTGTGATTTGGATCTGTGTAGCAGAAACTCTAGTCAAGCCAAGAAGGCATTTAGATCGGTGTTTGTATACAGCCGTCAGAAAACTATAACTATATCAACAATCTCTTACAGGAGAGTTCTTGTGGAATAGATTCACCAATGGGGAGAAATACATGTGGAGATGAGACAAGAACGTACTAAAAGAATAACACTAGATATCCAAGCATCTCAGATAATGTATTAGGACACCGAGATCGAATCACATATACGATATAATTCATGAATGGACGAACCTATGAAAATCCGATTGTAAGTATTGTTATTCCAGTTTACGAGCAACCTGACCTTCTAGTTGATGCTCTCAACAGCATCTCCAGGCAGACCTTTGATAATTACGAAGTGTTAGTTGTAGATGATTCGTCAAAGGAGAAATTCAAACCGATCATCGACAAGTATGATGACCGAGTTCGCCTTCTCACCCACGATGAGAATAAAGGTGCTGCTGAAGCTCGAAACACAGGTATCAATGTTGCTCGTGGTGAGTTTATCGCGTTCCTCGACGCTGACGATACGTGGGATCCAACGAAGTTAAAGAAACAGCTCAGGGAGTTTGAGAAGTCCGACAACTATCTCGGCTTAGTATACACTGGATTTGTACAGTACGAACTTGATGGAACCGAGTGGAAACGATACCCGGAGGCAAGTGGTGACATCTACATTGAAGAATTGGAACGCGATCGCATCCATCCAACGTCGACAGTGATGGTTCGTCAAGAATGTCTCGATCATGTCGGTGGATTCGATTCATCTTTACCGAGCCGCCAAGACTACGACCTCTGGATCCGCATCACGGAACACTATGAAGTCGGCCAGGTCGACGAAATTCTTGTCGATAAACGCGAGCAACCGGACAGCATTTCGAAGGACTTCGAGAGTAGAATCAAAGGAGATCTCGCAGTGTTCGAAAAAGTCCAGAAACGGGCTGGTGATCTGGATCTCTGGACGCGCAATCGAATCCTTTCGTACCACCATCACGTCATCGGGCGCGACTACGAATCAAACGACGATCGATTGCTAGCTCTGAAACATCTCGGACTCGCAATTCTGCGGTATCCTGCGAGGCCATTTTCCTGGGTGATGTTTGTCATCGCATTACTGGGGATCAATAGAGATGGATGGTTGCTCACTTTCGTGAAAAGATACATTCGAGAATGAGCTAATCGCCGCGTTATTTTCATGAATTCGTCTCATATTCGGAAAACCATTCAGGAGTAATATCGGCTTCATCCATCACACGCGAAACTACATTTCTCATTTTACTGTGAAATGTATCTACTGAAAACCGATCGGCGAAGGTCTCAATCATTTCAGCGTCCCAGTCAATTCCTTCCATTTCGAACTGTTGAGTGGCCTTACGAATCGTCGCACCAGTTCCATCACGTTTGAAGGTGTATCCGTTTTTCCCGTTGATGACTTGGTACTGCGTCATTCCCTCTTCGACACCGAGCAACGGAGTTCCCGCGGCGAGTGCTTCGACGGGAGAGATTCCAAAGTCTTCGTCTTGACCGTTGAACACGAACGCCTTCGCTCCGGCAAGTAGTTCTCGCTTATCAGCCTCACTGACGTACCCAACGAACTCGACGTTATCGTCCGCGATCGATTCCAGTTTATCCCGTTCCGGCCCGTCTCCAGCGACGATCAATCTAGCATCAAGGTCGTCGAACGCACGGACGATGTCCTCCACGCTTTTGTGCCAGTCCAGTCGAGAGAGCGTGAGGTAGTAGTCTCTCGTCTCTGCGTCGTCGAGTGAGTACTTGTGCGTGTCCACGGGAGGATAGACGACATCAATTTTCTCTTCGGGGATTCCCCAGTATCGAACCATCCGGCGTTTCACCTGCTCGGAGTTGGCCACGAACTGATCGGGTTTGTGAGTGTTGTGATCGAAGGTGACTCGAACCGCGTAGTAGAAGAGGAGCTTCAACAATGGGATTTTACCGCGTCCGACCTGGTCGATCTGGTCGGATTGTCGGCGGTTCGTATGATGAATGTAGGCGATCCAAACTTGCTCGGTCGGTGGAACGTAGAACAGTGGCTCGTTCCCGCTGGTCACGAGCACGTCGTGGTCACGGAGGGGCTCAGCAATTTGCCACCCGAGCAAATGGGACAACATTCGTGTGACGCCACCTCGCTGGAGCGCCCACTCGTTCAGACAACCGTTGATCAACTGCTCGGCGTCGATATCGTCAGGTTCGATTGCTTCGTCTCGCCACCCAACGTACAGCGGTGCGTCCTCGAACGCCCGTACGAGCTCCCAGGCAACGCGGTCCCCTCCACCGTTGACGTGTTCTCCCCAATGCGCGATGGCAATATCATCGCTACCCGACGGAAGAGGATCATCACTCATGAGGATTTAGTGGGACGTAAGCCATAATAGGTTTCACGAAAACGCGAACAGGGCCTTGTTTAGACGCCAGCGTTCAATGGTCTTCCCCCTCGATCGCGCGTTCAATGTTTCGCATCGCCGATTTCATGACAAGTTCGCGAGATTGACCGAACTACGTTCTCGACTATATCGTCTCATCGTATCGCTGCCGTAAGCCAAAAAGCACCGATTCAGCGTTCGAACGCGGATTATACGCCCAGTCGTGGATGAGTAGGTTTCTCGCCCAGCCTCGGAAACCTGGGCCGCGTTGCGGAATCAACGGTGTGATACGTTCAGCACGCAACCTTGTCCGAAGTACTTCCCAGTCGTATCCTTTATTTGCCGTCACAGCCGCTAAATCACCGAGATTCCGTACCAATACCTGCCAGCCGACTGGGTATCGTGCGATTGTTTCACTGATTAGTGTATATCTAGAATCGCACTCGTTTCACAATCGACGAGCAGCGTAGTCTTCACTGCCTCGAGCGTGTAATCCGTCCGTTTCGCGTAGTGCTGGCTCGCCTGGACACGATCCACGCCGGTTGCGTCGATTACTTAGACCTCTCCAAGTTCGTACAACTCCGACGCGTCGAGGATCGCTCGCCACCGCTTCATCGGAATCGCTTGCTTCCGCGCACAGATCGTGGAGAAGTGAGGAAGCGTCTCAACCGTTAGACCGAGCGATTCCGCGACTCCGGGCATCTCTCGCAGAACATCCATCAGCTTCCTGTAGCCGTGTTCAAGATACTCTTTGAAGTCCTGAACGGCGAGAACCACCCAGTCGGCATACCCCTCTTTTCCGGGTCGGTATGCTGGAGCTAGCTCGCCAACGGCGGCTTTTTTGCAGAGCGAGACAACCACCTCTGCGAAGTGGGAGGTCTTGGTTTGTACACCCTGCTTTGTTGAATCCGATGACGGCGCGGGGATCGCTGTTTGAGAGCTTGTTCTAGGTTGTAGACTGCGGCGGTCAGCACGAGTTCGCGGAACTCGCGGTACCAAGCGCGAGGGTGGACAGCGGGGCCGAACCGACGCTTGATGGCCGAAAAGGCGGTCTCGGCCATCCACCGCTGGCCGTATAGCTCGCTGTCCAACCGTGCGTTGTGCGCGTGATCGTACGCAGCGAACAGCCGGTGACGCAGCAACGGCCGGACGCCCTCTGAACGGAGGGCGTCCCGGAGAGATTGGTCGTCATAGCCTTTGTCGCCGGCGAGACTCTCGATTTTCTCGGTGTTGCGAAGGGCAACTCGACGGCCAGTTTGCGTGTCGTGAGGCCAGTGTGCCGAGCAGTGAATATCGAGAATGGCACACGAATCTGTATCGACGAGCGCCGTCGTTTTGAGCGTGCGTATGTGGCGATCCGAGCGGTGTTGGTAGTGTCTCGATGCCGTTTCGCGGTCGAAGAATGTGGCATCGATGGTACCGTGCGAGCCCGGAGCGCAGACGTTCGCGGACTCACGAAGGAAGGCGCGCCACACGGACATGGGCACCCTCTCAAACGACCGGTACAGCGTTGAGGGTGCGGGAAATGCCGTTCGAGCGAGCTGTAACAGCCCACGAACGCGATCCATCTCACTCGCCCAATCCACGATCTCGCGGTACGTCGCGTCCATGTGAACCCGCAAAAAGTGGAGCGTCACATGCTTCCAGCCGGGAAATCCGTGGCCAGTCGGATCACTCACCGCCGTTGGACTGGCGGCACAGCGCTTTTGAGCCAGCGACGCGGCTTGCTTAACGAAGCGGAAGAGTAGGTTAGTCACATTCGGCTCTTCCGCTTCGCTTCCACCTTCAGAGCGACGCTATCTCGCCGCCTTCTGCGGATTCAACAGAGCAGTACACCCAATCCGTCGCGTTTCACTTCCTACTAGATTTGGTACTTCGCTAGAGTTGCTAGTATGACGATACTAGTGGAACAGCTTTCAGACTGATCGAGTCTAACCGTCTAAACAAGACCCAAGAACAGAATACACAATAAAATAAGTGTCGAACGTCAAAGAACGATCATCAGAAATTCAACTAATGTCGGTTAAATGAATAATAAATATTATATTATGAAGCAAGATCCTTCGATATCGATCATTGTCGATCAAGTTTGCTATTTAACTATATGTGAGCTCGGTTATCTATTCGCCTTCTCAACGAGATCTGGAGTCACCACCGCGTACAAGTATCCCAGCCCGACTGCCCCGGTGAACGCGCCGATCGCCGCCAGCTGCGTCACTGCGGCCACGGAAGGGGACCGGATCAATCCCTCCACCCGGCGTGGTACCCTGTCCGTCAGCAACCACTTCAGATAATCTCCCTTGTCGTCGGGCGCATCCGGATACAGCAGGTCCATCACGCGCTTCGAATACCCCTGCCAGAACGACCGGAACAATAGCCAACGGAATTCCCCTCGATACTCGAACAAGGTGTGGTGGACGACCGCGGCCTCGGTGAACATCATCCCCTTCCCGAACTCCTCTAACAGACGAATCCCCACCGGCGCTTCGTGCGCTTGGAGGTGTTTGTCCCCCTTCCGTCCGGTGTTCGGATCGTAGCCGCCGACCGCCAGGAACTTCCCGCGACGGTACGAGATGTTCGACCCGTACGTGTTCCGGACCTCCTCGCCGTCCTCGGCGAAATCGGGCTCGACACAGCCGACGAGCCAGTAGAACTCCTCGGGGAAGAAGTTCGGACGGTCACCCTGCCAGTTCGGTCGCACGTCCCCGCCGACCGCGATCGCGTCGGTCGTCTCGTACACCTCGACGAGCGACTCGATCCAGTCGCTCTCCGCCACGCCATCATCGTCGATGAACGCGACGATCTCTCCGGACGCCAACTCCGCGCCCTTCGTCCGGCTGTAGGAGATCCCGCGGTTCTCCTCATTGTCGTGGATCACGACGCTCTCGCGGTCGCCGAAGTCCGCGACCGTCCGTTCGTACACCTCGGGGTTCCCGTCGATCACCAACACGACCTCGATCGGGTCGTACGTCTGAGAAAGCGCGCTCTCGACGGCCTCCGTGAACACGTCGTAGCGGTCCATCGTATACGTACAGACGACGACGGAGACCTTCATCGGTCGATGGTTCCGGAGGTGGACGAATAAACATTCTGACCTCCCGCCGTCGCCGACCAGTTATAACAAGGCTTATGGACGTTTTCGGAGTGTTCCCGTGTAATGAGCGAACGAACGGATACCGCCGAGGAGGACGAGAGGTCCCCGCTCGTCCTCCTCGAACGCTGGTACCACGTCCCAGCGATCGCGGGCGTCTTCGCGTTTATGTTGTGGACTCGACTCCGATCGTACGGCAACTTCGTCCGTGACGGCGAGGTGTACTTCCGGGGGAACGACCCGTGGTACCACCTCCGGGAGACGAGCTATCTGCTCGAGAACTGGCCGAACACGCTCCCGTTCGACCCGTGGACTGGGTTCCCCTTCGGTAACCAAGCTGGACAGTTCGGGACCCTCTGGGACCACATCATGGCCGTCGGCATCTGGGTCGCCAGCCCGGTCATGGGTGGCCCGGAGGAAGTCATGCTCGTCATGGCTCCGATCGCCGGGGCACTCGTCGCGGTTCCCACGTTCTTCATCGCGCGCCGGTTCGTCGACCGTCCGGCCGCCCTCGTGTCGTCCGGCGTGCTCGCGCTCCTCCCGGGCACGTTCTTCAGCTACTCGCTGGTCGGGTTCCCCGACCACAGCGCCGCCGAGGTGTTCTTCCAGTCGGTCGCCGTCCTCGGGTTCCTCGTCGCCTTCGCGGTCGCGGAGCGTGACGCACCCGTCTGGGAGCTCGTCGTCGACCGCGACTGGGACGCCCTCCGCCGACCCGCCGCGTACGCCGCGGCCGCGGGCGTCGCGCTCGGCCTCTACATCTGGACGTGGCAGCCGGGGATCCTGATGGTCGGGTTCACCGGCGTCTACCTCGCGGTCAAGATCACGAGTGACACGTACCACGGCAGGAGCCCGGAACCGATCGCCTTTGCCGGCTCCGTCGCGATGGCCGTTTCGGGTCTGATGCAGGTGATCCCTCTCGACACGTTCTCGTTTCAGGTGACGGACTACTCGCTACTCCAGATCGTCCTCCCGCTCGGCGTCGCCGCGGGAGCGGTCTTCCTCGCGTGGCTCGCCCGCCAGTGGGAGGCGCGCGACGACCTGACTCCCGGCACCTATCCGGCGGCCGTCGGCGGCCTGATCGTCGCCGCCGCCGGCTTCCTCTGGCTGGCGCTTCCGTCGCTGTGGTCGACGCTGTCGAGCAACCTCCTGAACTTCGTCGGCTTCAGCGCCCGCGCCACGTTCCGCACCATCGGCGAGGGGCAGCCGCCGCTTCAGAACGCCTCCTTCGCCGACTTCGTCCTCGGCCAGTACGGGCTCGCCTTCTTCCTCGCGCTCGCGGCGGTCCTCTACGTCGTCGCGCGTCCGCTCTACCGCTCCGACGACCCGAACCACACGCTGTACATCCCCGCGGCGCTCGCCGTCGTCGGCTCCGTCTACGCGGTCCCCCAACTGTACGACGCGATCGGCGGGCTCGTCGGCGTGAGCTGGCAGGTGGTCGGACTCGTCATCGCGGCGGGGTTCCTCGTCGGCGCGACGTTCCTCGTGGAGTACGACGCCGAGGAGCTGTACTTCGTCGTGTGGGCGGCGTTCATCGGGAGCGCCGCGTTCACGCAGAGCCGCTTCAACTACTACCTCGCGGTGGTCGTCGCGGTCGGCGCGGCGTACTTCCTCCAGGTCACCTTCGACGCGATCGACCTGGGATCGCTCGACGCCCTCCGCGAGATCGAGGGGTGGCAGGTGTTGACCGCGCTCGCGGTGCTCGCCGTCCTCCTCGTACCGCTCGTGGGCGTCGCCACGCCGGTGTGGACCGCGGGCAACTCGACCGGGCCGGGCAGCGTCGTCGAGTGGGACGAGAGCCTCCAGTGGATGAACGAGGAGACGCCGCATCCGGGCGAGCTCGAGGGCGCCGACAATCCGATGGAGTACTACGGCACCTACGAACGACCCGACGACGGCGACTTCGAGTACCCGGAGGGCGCCTACGGCGTCCAGTCGTGGTGGGACTACGGCCACTGGATCACCACCCGCGCGGAGCGGATCCCGAACGCCAACCCGTTCCAGCAGAACGCCGCCGAGGCGGCGAACTACCTGCTCGCGCCGAGCGAGGAGGCCGCACGGGAGGTGCTCGCGGGCCAGAGCACGGAGGGCGAACACACCCGGTACGTGATGGTCGACCGCCAGATGGCCTCGCCGAACTCCAAGTTCGGCGCGCCGGTCACGTTCTACGACGCGGGCAACGTGACGCGGGAGGACTTCAACCGCGTCCTCTATCAGCAGACCCAGCAGGGCGGGTTCGGCACGGTGATGCAGGTGAACACCCAGCGCTACCACGAGAGCCAGATGATCCGGCTGTACGAACACCACGGGAGCGCGGTCGAGCCCGAGCCGGTCGTCGTCGACTGGGACACGCAGGCGGCCGAGACGGCGGGCGGCGAGCAGGTCGAACTCGCCGTGCTGCCGGAGGATCCGAGGACGATGATCCGGCAGTTCGAGAACGTCTCCGCGGCCCGTGAGTTCGTCGAGGAGGACGGGAGCGCGCAGGTCGGCGGCGTCGGGGGGCTCCCCTCCGAGCGCGTCGAGGCGCTCGAACACCACCGGCTCGTCCACGCCACCGAGTCGCAGGGACGCTCCGCCTCCGCGGGACAGGTGGGCGTGCTCCAGCAGCTCGGCGTGAACTTCCAGGACGTCCTCGGCGAGTCGGCGCTGGCCGCGTTCCGTGACGACTGGGTGAAGACGTTCGAGCGCGTCCCCGGCGCGACGATCGAGGGGAGCGGCGCGGAGCCCGGCGAGGAGGTCCGAGCGACGGTGGAGATGGAGAAACCCTCCGGCGCGACCTTCGAGTACACGCAGTACGCGACCGCCGACTCCGACGGGCACTTCGAGTTCACGGTGCCGTACTCGACGACGGGCTACGACGAGTTCGGTCCCGAGGAGGGGTACACGAACACGAGCGTGCGGGCGACCGGGCCCTACGAGGTCACGACGGGAACGACGACCGACGAGGACCTCTACACGACCCGGAGCGTCGGGCAGGTCGAGGTCACGGAGGCACAGGTGATCGGCGAGGACGACGCCGCCGCGACCGTCGAACTCGAGGAGGAGATCGTCGACTGTCCCTCGGGCGATCCCGAGTGTCCGGTCGGTGACGGCTCGAGCGGCTCCGGGGACGGCGGGACGAACGAGTCGAGCGGCTCGCTCGCCGCGTCCGACCGCGTCGCCGTGGCCGCCTGATCCGGGATGACGGACGTCCGGGAGTGGATCGCGATATATCTGAAGGGCCTGGCGATGGGGACCGCGGATGCGGTTCCCGGCGTCTCCGGCGGCACCATCGCGCTGGTCGTCGGGATCTACGAGCGGCTGATCGCGGCGGTGACCGCGATCGATCCCGACCGGATCGCGCGGGTGCTCGCCGGGGTTCGAGCGAGCGAGCGTCCGGACGCGCGGGCCGCGTTCCGCGAGGTCGACGGCGGGTTCCTCGCCGTCCTGGGCGCGGGGATCGGCACCGCGGTCGTGCTCGTGTTGAGCCTCGTCGACGGGCTCCTCGCGGCGTTCCCCGTGGCGACCTACGGGTTCTTCTTCGGGCTGATCGCCGCCTCCGCGGTCGTGCTCTACGGGGCGGTCGACCTGGCGACGACGGGCAGGAAGGCGGCCGCGGTCTGCGGCTTCCTCGCGGCGTTTCTCGCGTCGGGGTACGCCGCGACCGCGCTCGGCCACGCGCTCCCCGTCGTCTTCGTCTCGGGGGCGATCGCGGTCAGCGCGATGGTCCTTCCGGGCCTCTCCGGATCGCTTCTCCTCGTCGTCCTCGGCCAGTACGAGTTCATGTCGGGGACGCTCGCCGCGTTCCTCGACGGGATCGCCGCGGCGGCCGCGGGCGAGGGCGCCGCCGGGATCACGGGGGCCGTTCCGACGATCGTCGCGTTCCTCGCCGGCGGGGTCGTCGGGCTGTTCACGATCGCCCACGCGGTGCGCCGCGCGCTCGAGGCCGCCCGCGCCGCGACGCTCGCGTTCCTCGTGAGCCTGATCGTCGGCGCGCTGCGCGCGCCGGTGATCGAGGTCTCGATGCGGCTCGCCGACTCCGGCGAGACCTGGGCGAGCGCGTTCCCGCGGTTCGCGGCCGCCGCCCTCGTCGGCGCGGTCGCCGTGATCGCCGTCGACCGGCACGCGGGCGTGCTGGAGTACTGAACGCGGGCGTACTGGAGTACTGAACGCGGGCGTGCTGGAGTACTGGCGGCGCGGTCGGCCGGGCTCGCGCCGTGGATGCCGAGCACTTCGCCGCACGTCGGGTCAACCGTTAAGTCGCGGTCGGTCGACCGTGTAGGTAATGTACGACCCCGAGGAGCTTGCCGAGATCCGGGCGGCGAAGGAGTCCTGGGAGGAGGGAACCTACGGCGACACCGTCGACCGGTTCGGGGAGCGCGAGGCGGAGTTCACGACCGACACCGGCGGTCAGTCGGTCGACCCGCTGTACACCCCCGCCGACCTCGCCGATCACGACTACCGCGAGGACGTCGGGTTCCCCGGCGAGGAGCCGTACACGCGCGGCGTCTACTCGACGATGCACCGCGGGCGACTCTGGACGATGCGGCAGTACGCCGGGATGGGCACCGCGGCCGAGACCAACGAACGGTTCCGCTACCTGATCGACGAGGGCTCCTCGGGGCTCTCGATGGCGTTCGACCTCCCGACGCAGATGGGGTACGACTCCGACGCCGCGATGGCCGAGGGCGAGGTCGGTCGCTCGGGAGTCGCCATCGACACGCTCGACGACTTCGAGACCGTCTTCTCCGGCATCCCGCTCGACGAGGTCTCCACGTCGATGACGATCAACGCGCCCGCCGCCGTGTTGCTCGCGATGTACGTCGCGATGGGCGACCAGCAGGGGGTCCCCCGCGAGGAGCTCCGCGGGACGATCCAGAACGACATCATGAAGGAGTACGTCGCGCGGAACCTCTACATCTACCCGCCGGAGCCGTCGATGCGGCTCATCACCGATATCTTCGCGTTCTGTGCCGAGGAGGTCCCCGGATTCAACACCATCTCGATCTCGGGATACCACATCCGCGAGGCGGGCTCGACGGCCGCCCAGGAGGTGGCGTTCACGCTCGCGAACGGGATCGAGTACGTGGAGGCCGCCCTCGACGCCGGCCTCGACGTCGACGAGTTCGCCCCGCAACTCAGCTTCTTCTTCAACGCTCACAACAACGTCTTCGAGGAGGCGGCGAAGTTCCGGGCGGCACGCCGGATGTGGGCACGGATCATGGACGAGCGGTTCGACGCCGAGAACCCCGCGTCGAAACAGCTGAAGTTCCACACCCAGACCGGCGGCTCCACGCTGACCGCCCAACAGATCGAGAACAACGTCGTTCGAGTGGCGTACCAGGCGCTCGCTGCGGTGTTGGGGGGGACCCAGAGCCTCCACACGAACGGGAAGGACGAGGCGCTCGCGCTCCCCACGGAGAAGTCGGTGCGGACCGCCCTGCGGACCCAGCAGATCCTCGCACACGAGTCGGGCGCGGCCGACACGATCGACCCCCTCGCCGGGAGCTACTACGTCGAGAGCCTCACCGACGGGATCGAGGAGGAGGCGTTCGGGATCCTCGAGGAGATCGACCGCCGCGGCGGGGCGCTGGAGGCGGTCGAGAGCCAGTGGGTCCAGCGGCAGATCCAGGACGTCGCCTTCGAGCGCCAGCGCGAGATCGAGGCGGGCGAGCGGGTGATCGTCGGCGTCAACGAGTTCCAGGTGGACGAGGAACCCGAGATGGACTTAGAGGAGGTCGACCCCGACCAGGAGGCCGAACAGCGCGAGCGGCTCGCGGCGGTGAAGGCCGACCGCGACGAGGAGGCGGTCGAGGCCGCGCTCGCCGCGGTTCGGGAGGCCGCACGCGGCGAGGCGAACGTCATGCCCCCGATCGTCGACGCGGTGAAGGCGTACGCGACCGTCCAGGAGATCTCGGACGTGTTCCGCGAGGAGTTCGGCGAGTACAGCCCGTCCCGGTGAGACGGGCTTCGTCGTGGCGCGGCTCGAACGGCGGATCGGCGAGGGACCGAGCCCCCGTCAGTTCGCGCCGCGGACGACGTGGCCGTACTTCAACAGCGCGACGAACACCGAGCCACCGACGGCGTTGCCGACCGTCGCCAGCGCGAGGAAGCCGACGTAGTCGAGCAGCGTGATCGACGGCGACATGAACAGCCCGAACAGCACCTCCACGTTGCCCGCGATCGAGTGCGGGAGGTGGAGGAGGCCGATGGTCCCGGTGACGACCAACACGAGGATCAGCCGGCTCGTCGTCTCCTGGGCCGCCGTGATCAGCCACGCCAGAAGTCCCATCAGCCAGCCGGCGAAGACGCCGCCGACGAAGAGCCACGGGAGGTCGTGAGTGACGAGTTTCGACGCGATCGTCTCGAACGCCGCCGGCGTCACGACGCCGAGCTCCGGCATCAACAGGATCACGAGCAGGGTGAAGAGGAGCCCGCCGACGAGGTTGCCGACGTACACCAACCCCCAGAGCCGGCCGAGGTCGCGGAGCGACGCCTGGCCGTCGAGGACGGGGATCACCGCCAGCGTGGTGTGTTCGGTGAACAGCTCCGATCGCCCCAGGATCACGAACATGAACCCGATGGAGTAGACGCTCGCCAACAGCAGCTCGGTGGTGAGGTCTCCGAACCCGCCCGGCGAGAGCGTCAACACCACCGCCATCATCAGCGGACCGAAGCCGATGTCGAGACCCGCCGAGAGCCCCGAAAGGAGGAGCCCGGAGCGTTCCCGGTTCATCTCGTGGAGCGCGGTGTCGAGGATGGTATCGAGGACGCTCCGCGAGGTCATCTGCTCCGTCGCTCCGTCGGCGTTCGAGTCGGGCACCGTCGACGCGTTCGACGCGCTGGCACCCAAACCTTTCCATCGGAGCGGATCCCGCCGCATCGGCCGGTGGAGTCGGGACGACACGGTCGGGCGGACGTAACTCGATGGCGACTGGCGGGTATAAGTCGGGGCCGACCCACTCCCCGGCATGCGCTTCGATCACGTCGGCGTCGCCGCCCGCGACGCCGCCGACCTCGCCGCCCTGTTCGCCGACCTCCTCGAGGCACGGATCGCCCACGAGGAGACGTTCGACGGGATGCGCGTCGTCTTCCTCGAACTTGACGACGGCGGGTTCTTCGAACTGCTGGAGCCGGCCGCGGAGGGGACGATACGCGAGTACCTCGACCGCGAGGGACCGGGGATCCACCACGTCGCGCTCGCGACCGACGACCTCCCCGCGGCGCTCGAGCGCGCTCGCGATCTCGGCGTCGATCTCGTCGACGATACACCCCGGCCCGGCGCGTGGGGTCACGAGGTGGCGTTCCTCCACCCGCGGTCGACCGGCGGGGTGCTCGTGGAGTTCGTCGGGTCGGGCGAGTGAGCCGGGGGCGCCGTCAGCCCCCGTCGGGGCCGCGGCCGAGCAGCGCCACCGCCGTCCGCCGGGCGGCGTACGCGACCGCGTTGGACGCGTGGAGGACGACGACGAGCCCGCAGAGCGCGACCGGCACCGCGAGCGCGGCCTCGGGGAGGGTGTCGATCGTCCACGTGACTGGCTCGCCGTTGACGGTCCCGAACTCGGCCGTGTACGGGTACCGGGCCGGGGCGGCGACGAGCGAGAGCGCGGTCCCGGTCCCGAACAGGAGGAACGTCGTGGGGACGACGATCCAGACCTTCGACGAGAGGAACCCGAGACTCCGCCACGTCGACGGCGCGTCGACGTACCCCTTCGCGAGCGGGAGCAACCCGTCGGCGTCGTCGGGGACGTCGTCCGGCGGCCGGAGGTCGAGCGACCACGCGGCGTTCGCCAGCCGGCGCTCGAGCCCGGCGAGGAGCCGGGAGCCGACCAGGGTCGCGAGCAGGACCACGACCCCGACGCCGACGACCGAGAGGAGGGTCCCGAACACGATCCCGAAGGTGAGAAGCATCGAGTAGGCGATGCCGAGCGGCGCGCCCACGAGCAGGTACGCCAGGTTCGCGTACGTCCGGCGGGCGGCGACGACGCCGACGACCGGAACGGCGGAGGGCTCACGGAGGGAGACCATGGCGATCCGGCCGGCGGCTCGCGAGAAAACGGTTACGCTCCCGGGTCGAGGAACGGGCTACGCCCGACGGTCGTCGCGGGCGTCGCCCGCCACGTCGGAGCCGCCGTCCGCGAGGTCGGCCGCGATCCCGGTGTAGCCCGCGGGTGTCAGCGCCCGCAGCTCCTCGCGGACCGCGGGGTCGACGTCGAGGTCGTCGAACAGCGCCCGGAAGTCCTCCAGGGTGACCCGCGAGCCGCGGGTGAGCTCCTTGACGCGCTCGTAGGCGTCGACGTCGCCCTCGCGTCGGAGGATCGTCTGAACCGCCTCCCCGATCACCTCGGGAGTCGCCTCCAGCTCCTCGCGCATGACGACCTCGTTCGGCACCACCTTCGCGAGCCCGTCGGCGGTCTTCGAGTAGCCGATCAGGCAGTGCGCGAACGCGGCCCCCACGTTGCGTTTCACGGTCGAGTCCGAGAGGTCGCGCTGGAGCCGCGAGGTCGTGACGTAGTCGGCGAGGAAGACCAGATCGGCGTTCGCCTTCGAGAGGTTCCCCTCGGCGTTCTCGAAGTCGATCGGGTTCACCTTGTGCGGCATCGTCGACGAGCCGGTCTCCCCCTCGACGGCGCGCTGCCCGAGGTAGCGGTCGGAGACGTACAGCCACGCGTCGAGATCCAGATCGAGGAGGACGTTGTTCACGCCCCGCAGCGCGTCGAAGAGCGCGGCCAGGTCGTCACACGGGTTCACCTGCGTCGCGAGCGGGGCGTGCTCGAGCCCGAGACCCGTCACGACGGATCGGGAGACGCCCGGCCAGTCGACGTCGGGGTAGGCGGCGACGTGGGCGGCGTAGGTGCCGGACGCGCCGGCGAGCTTGCCGGAGAGGTCGTCGACCGCGGCGTCGACGCGGCCGAGCGCGCGGCCGAGCCGCGCGGCGTAGACGGCCATCTCCTTGCCGAACGTCGTCGGCGTGGCCGGCTGGCCGTGCGTCCGCGCGAGCATCGGGGTGTCGCGGTGCTCGCGGGCGAGCCTCGCGAGCGCGTCGCGCACCTCGCGAACCGCCGGCACGAGGACCTCGCGAACCGCCGGGGCGACGAGCAGCCGGTGGGCGAGGTTGTTGACGTCCTCGCTCGTCAGCCCGAAGTGGATCCACGGGAACAGCGCCTCGGGCTCCGCGATCGAGCCGGCCTCGCCGAGCTCCTCGAGGCGCACCCGCAGGAAGTACTCCACCGCCTTCACGTCGTGGTTGGTCGCGGCGTAGCCGGCCGCCCCCTCGACCTCCAGGTCCTTGATCAGCCGGGCGTCCTCCGCGGAGAAGGCGTCGTGGAGGTCGCGCAGGGCCGAGACCGTCCCGTCGTCGAGCGAGATCGGCGTCGCCTCGAGGGCGGCAAGCTCGATCAGGTACTCGACCTCCACGCGGGTCCGCGCCCGCATGAGCGCCGCCTCGCTCGCGTACGGCGAGAGGGGCGCGGTTCGCCCGGCGTATCGCCCGTCGAGCGGGGAGACGGCCGCGAGGGGGTCCGAACGCGAGAGTCCGGGAATCGGGTCGTCGGTCATGTCCGCGAGTGCCCCCGGAGCGCGCAAAAGCGTGTCGATGACGATACCCACGGAGATGTATACTCGTGCGGCCCTGGCGGCGGCGTATCCACGGACATATCCTCGATCGTGTACATCGATCCGGCGACGACCGTAACCGATAAAGCCGGTCGGTCGGAGGGGTGAGACATGAAGATCGCCGGACTCGCCAGCAATCGGGGACGGAACCTACGCCACATCGCCGACGTCGCGCCGGGCGGCGCGAAGCTGTCGGTCGCCCTGACGAACCGCGAGGGCGCGCCGATCATCGAGGCGGCCGCCGAACGGCGGATCCCGACCGAGGTCGTCGTCCGCGAGGAGGGCGAGTCGCGCGCGAGCCACGAGCGCCGGATCCTCGACCGGCTGTCGGGGTACGACGTCGACGTCGTCTGCCTGGACGGCTACATGCGGGTGCTCACGGAGGAGTTCCTCGCGGCCGCCCCGACGACGCTGAACGTCCACCCCTCGCTGCTGCCGGCGTTCCCCGGCACCGACGCCCACGAGCAGGTGCTCGAGGCGGGCGTGAGGACGACCGGCTGTACCGTCCACCTCGTCACCGAGGCGGTCGACGACGGCCCGATCCTCACCCAGGAGCCGGTCCCGGTCTACGCCGACGACGACGCCGCGTCGCTGAAACGGCGGGTGCTCCAGGAGGCGGAGTTCACCGCGTACCCGCGGGCCGTCAGATGGCTCGCGGAGGGGAGCGTCGGGATCGAGACCGACGAGGACGGGATCCCCCGATCGGTCCGGGTCGACGGCGACACCGGCGGCTCCTTCCCGGCCCGGCGGTTCGCCTCGGAGGACCGTGCCGACCGCCTCCGCTACGGCGAGAACCCCCACCAGGAGGCGGCGCTGTACGCCGATCCGGCCTGCGAGGAGGCGAGCGTCGTCGGGGCCGAGGCGTTGAATCCCGGCTCGAAGGGGATGGGGTACAACAACTACAACGACGCCGACGCCGCGCTCGGGCTGATCAAGGAGTTCGACGACCCCGCCGCCGCCGTGATCAAACACACCAATCCCGCCGGCTGCGCGACGAGCGACACCCTCGCGGACGCGTACGACCGGGCGCTCCGGACCGACGCCAAGTCGGCGTTCGGGGGGATCGTCGCACTCAACCGGCGGTGTGACGCCGACACCGCCGAGGCGATCGCGGACTCGTTCAAGGAGGTCGTCGTCGCGCCCGGCTACACCGACAGCGCGCTCGACGTGCTCACGGAGAAGCAGAACCTCCGCCTGCTCGACGTGGGGCCGCTCGGCGAGGGCGACGACCGCTTCTCCGAGCGGTTCGTCGAGAAGCCGATCGTCGGCGGGCGGCTCGTCCAGGAGCGCGACCGCCAGTCGCCGACCGCCGACGACCTCGAGGTCGTCACCGAGCGCGAGCCCTCCGCGGACGAGATCGAGACGATGCTGTTCGCCTGGCGGACGCTCAAACACGTCAAGTCCAACGGGATCCTGTTCGCGACCGGCACCGAGACGGTCGGCGTCGGCATGGGACAGGTCTCCCGCGTCGACGCCGTCACGCTCGCGGCGATGAAAGCCGAAAAGGATGCGGAGGGGAAGTCGGCCGCGGGCGCGGTGATGGCCTCCGACGCGTTCTTCCCGTTCCCGGACGCCATCGAGGAGGCGGCCGACGCCGGCATCGAGGCCGTGATCCAGCCCGGCGGCTCCGTCAACGACGAGGACGTGATCGCCGCCGCCGACGACCACGACATGGCGATGGCCTTTACCGGGTCGCGCTGTTTCCGGCACGACTGAACCGACTACCGTCCCGTCGGTCTACCGTTTCGACTCCGGCTACCGCCCCGTCCCCGATTCGTCTCCCTCCCCCCGTAACCCGTCGACCAGGTCCCGAAGCGTCGCGAGCGGATACTGGCCGGGCGCGGTCGCGTCCGCCGCGTCGACCGGGGCGTACCCGATCCGCGAGCCGTACAGCGGGGCCACGGCGCGGGTGTGGCGACCCGGTTCGCCCATACACATCGTCGCGACGCGGTGGCCCGCCGCGGTCGCCTCGTGGGTCGCCCGCAGCATCGCGAGCGCGTCCCCGCGACCGTTGGCGGTCGTGGCCAGCTTCCCCACGTCGCCCTCGCTCGCCGCGTCCGCGAGCAGGTCGACGAGCGTGCCGAACTCCGGCGTCGACTCGAAGTCGTGGACCGAGGCGATCACCGACACGCCCGCCTCGCGGGCGTTCGAGCGGAGCGCCGTCGCGTGCGATCGCTCGCCGGCCGGCGCGTTTCCACGAAGCGCGGCGAGCTCGACGTCGACCGCGGCGACCGACTCGTGGCCGATCGCCTCCGCGAGCGCGTCGTACCGGCCGAGGTCGTCGGCCTCGCCGCCCTCCCACGCCGCGCGGTTCGTGACGACGAGCGGGAGCGTCCCGTCGTAGGCCGCGAGCTGGTCCAGCGGGTCGGCGGCCAGATCCATGCGGAACTCCACGGCGTCGGCCGCCTCGCGGGCGCGCGACGCCGCGGACAGGTCGGCGGTGCTCGCCGCGAGAACGAACTCCTCGAACATGTCCGCTGCTTCGACCGTGGGGGAGTTAACTCTCCCCGTCGGCGACCCGGTCCGGCCGCGGTCGATCGCCGCGGACGGCCCGGAGCCAGCCGGCGGCGACCGCGAGGAGGCCGCCGAGGATCAGGACGACGGAGAGCGCGTCGAGGCCGTCGCCGACGCCGTCGAGCCCGAGCGCGAGGATCGACGCGCCGAGCGCGACGATCGCGAGCGCGCGGAAGCGATCGGGCGTGAGGTCGCGGCCGGCGACCGCGGCGTCGACGTCCGCCCCGGCGAGCAGGTACGCGACGCCGGCGACGCCGCAGCCGACGCTGGCGACGAGGAGGGGAACGCGGCCGCCGCCCCCGCCCGTGGTGACGAGAAACCAGCCGGCGACGGCGACGAGCGAGCCGCCGGAGAGCAGGTCGCGGGAGCGGGACATGTCGTGTCGGCGTGTCGTGTGGACGGTTGCTTACGCGACGAGGCCGTCCTCGGCCTCGAGCAGCTCGTGGTAGCGGTTGCGGATGGTGACCTCGGAGATGTCCGCGACCTCCGAGACCGCGGCCTGCGTCGTCTTCTCGTTGGTGAGGAGGGCGGCGGCGTAGACGGCGGCGGCCGCGAGGCCGACCGGCGACTTCCCGCTGTGGACGCCCTTCTCCTTGGCGTTCTTCAACAGGCCCTTCGCGCGCATCTCCGACTCCTCGGAGAGTTCGAGGTCGGAGGCGAACCGCGGCACGTACTGCTCGGGGTCGGCGGGCTTGACCTCGAGTTTGAGCTCGCGGACGACGTAGCGGTACGTCCGGGCGATCTCCGCCTTCTCGACGCGGGAGACGTCCGCGATCTCGTCGAGGCTGCGCGGGACGCCGGCCATCCGGGCGGCGGCGTACACGCAGGACGTCGAGACGCCCTCGATGGAGCGGCCGGGGAGCAGGTCCTCGTCGAGCGCGCGACGGTAGATGACCGAGGCGGTCTCGCGGACGTTGTCCGGCAGCCCTAACGCCGAGGCCATCCGGTCGATCTCGCCGAGCGCCTGCTTCAGGTTCCGCTCCTTCGAGTCGCGCGTCCGGAACCGCTCGTTCCACTTGCGGAGCCGCTGCATCTTCTGGCGCTGGCGCGCGCCGAGCGACCGGCCGTACGCGTCCTTGTCGCGCCAGTCGATGTTGGTCGACAGCCCCTTGTCGTGCATCGTGTTGGTCGTGGGCGCGCCGACGCGGGACTTCTCGTCCTTCTCGCGGGAGTCGAACGCGCGCCACTCCGGCCCGCGGTCGACCGAGTCCGCCTCGACGACGAGCCCGCAGTCCGCACACACCGTCTCGCCGTGCTCCTCGTCGTTGATGACCTGGCCGTCACACTCCGGACAGCGCAGCGTCTCGTCGGTGCTTTCCGATTCCTCCTCCGTCTCCCCGCGGGTGCGACTCCCTCGGGTATGTAGTCGTTCGGTCATAGCTCTCTGTCCCCCGGTGTAATCGAGAACGCACGGGAGCAGTCTTGTCCGGTAGACGGGCGAACGTAACTTAAAAGACCCGGAACGTGTCGCCGCGCCGGCGACGAATGAACACGATCGATCACGAGGAACGTCGCCGGACCGGCCGGGATCGGTCGACCCGATCGGTCCGGTCCCCGCGATCCGAACCCTTTCGACCGACGGGAGCGAACCCGCCACCCATGACCGACCCTCGCGTCGTCTCCCTCGCGCCGAGCGCGACCGCGACCCTCTCGGCGCTCGGCGCGGCCGAGCGCCTGGTTGGCGTCACTCACCACTGCGACCCGCCGGCGGACGCCGGGTCGGCGCACGGGACGGACCCCGTCGCCGTCGGCGGGTGGACGACCCCGTCCCTCGACCGCGTCGCCGAACTCGACCCGGACGTGGTGTTCACGAGCGACGGCCTCCAGGCCGGGATCGCGGAGGAGTGTCGCGAACGGGGCCTCGCCGTCGACCACCGGGAGCCGGCCACGCTCGAGGACGTCCTCGAGGGGTTCCGGGGGATCGGGGACGCGGTCGGCCGCCCGGACGCGGGCGCGGAACTGGCCGCCGAGGCCCGCGGGCGGATCGAGGCGGTCGGCGACGCGGCCGCCGGGACGGGCGGCGACACGACCGACACGACCGCGGACCGCCCCGTCGTCTACTGTGAGGAGTGGTCCGACCCGCCGATGGCCGCGGGCAACTGGGTCCCCGACGCGGTCCGGGCGGCCGGCGGCCGCTACCCCTTCGTGGACGCCGGCGAGCGCTCCCGCGAGGTCGACCCCGAGGCCGTCGCCGCCGCCGACCCCGACCGCGTCGTCGTTCACGTCTGCGGGCGCGGCGACCGGGTCGACCCCGCGACCGTCGCCGACCGGGAGTGGATCGACGCGCCGGTCCACGTGATCGACGACTCGCTGTTGAACCAGCCGAGCCCCGTCCTGATCGAGGGGATCGAACGGCTCGCGGCGCTGTTCGCCGGCGGGGTGGAGCCGTGACGCGGGACCGAGGGCCGCGGGTGGGCGTCGGCAGCGGCAACCCCGTGAAGCGGCGGGCGGTCGAGCGGGCACTCGAGACCGCGGGACTCGAGAACGACGGCGGCGAGGCCCCGGCGGGCGAACCGCCGACCGTCGAGTCCGTCCCGGTCGCCTCCGGCGTGAGCGAGCAGCCGGCCGGCCACGCCGAGACCGTCGCCGGCGCGGAGAACCGCGCGGCGGCGGTCCTCGAGGCGGGCGGGTACGACCTCGGCGTCGGCCTCGAGGGCGGCGTCGCCCGGTTCGAGGGCGCCGCCGGGCTCTTCCTCGTGATGTGGGCGGCGGTCGACGACGGCGACCGCGTCGGCCGCGGCGCGGGGCCGAGCCTCGAGCTCCCCGACGACGTCGCCGCCCGGATCGAGGGGGGCGCCGAACTGGGGCCGGTGATGGACGACGTGCTCGACACGACGGGCGTCGCTCGACGCGGCGGGGCCGCCGGCGCGCTGACGAACGGCGGCCTCGATCGCGCCGACGCGCTCGCCGCCGCGGTCTCCGGGGCGCTCGGCCCGTTCGTCTCCGAGCTGTACTGACGCGGACCCGATCCGGGGCCCGCGTCCGAGCGGTCGGTTCGAGGTTCGGGGTTCGTACCGAAACGAGCCGTCGGCGGGGCGCGGACGCCCCCGCTACCGCGTCGAAACCGCACGACGTGACGGTGTTAACCCGGTCTACCAACCGCCTTTTGAGGGATCCCTCCCTGTGTAGTGACATGAGCACGGCACGCGCGGAGCCCGTCGCGGTCGAACCGGCCGGCCTCTCCGAGAAACAGACCCGGATCCTCGAGTACCTCCGGGCCAACGCGGACGACCGGACGTACTTCAAATCGCGGCTGATCGCCGACGAGCTCGGTCTCTCCGCGAAGGAGGTCGGCGCGAACATGGGCGCGGTCGCCGACGCGGCCGCCGACGTCGACGTCGAGAAGTGGGGCTACTCGTCGGGAACGACGTGGATGGTGACGACCTGAGTCGGACGTCGGGGTCGCCGTCGACGCGACTACGGGTCGTACCTGACGAGCGTGGCCGCCTCGTCGGCGAGCGCGACCGCGTCGGCGTCGAAGGAGTCCGCGTACCGCACGACGAGCGTCAGGAGCCGCTCCGGCTCGGTCAGTTCGTAGCCGTCGGTGCGGTCGAGGAGGCCGGCGGCGGCCAGATCGCCCGCCGCGGCGCTTATCGTCGGCCGAGAGACGCCGAGCGCGTCGGCGAGGTCCGCGCCGGTCGCCGCGGGGTCTGACAACAGCGTGAGGATCATTCCCCGCGGCGTCTTCCGGCGGAGGTAGCCGAGCGCGCACTTGTCGAGGTCGTCGAACCGCCCGGCCGGGAAGTACCGCCGGTAGTCGGCGTCCTTCGCCGACTCGATCTCGCCGTCCGCCTCGAGCTTCCGGAGGTGATGCTGGGCCTCGCCCGTCCCGAGCCGGAGGTCGTCGCGGAGCTTCGAGAAGTGCGCGCCCGGCGTGGCGGGAACGTAGCCGCGGATCGCCTCCCGCGTCTCGTTGGTGTCGTCCGCGGCGCTCGCGGTTCCGACGAACGGGGCCGCCGCTCCGACGGCGGCGAACCGCCGCAGCGTCCGACGTTTCCGCTCGTCGACCTCTTCCGTCACGCTCCGTGGTACGCGATCGCCCGGCAAAAGCGCTTCGCTCGGGTCCGAAACGGCCGAATCGCCGCCTCAGCTCTCCTCCGCCGGCTCGACCTCGCCCTCGGGGACCTCCTCGTCCATCTCCTGGATGACCTCGTCGGCCGACTTGATGTTCGAGCCCGCGTCGCCGGACTTGACCGCCTCCGCCTCCTTCTCGAGCTCCTCGACGTCCATCTGGGCCGCCTCGTCGATCTGCCCGAGGATCTCGTCGATGTCGTCGAGCCCGAGCATCTTCCGGGTGTCCTCGTCGAACTCCAGCCCCTCGAGGCCCTCCATCTCCTGGACGTCGGAGCCGGAGAGCGCCTTGCCGTAGCGGCCGACGAGGCTCGTGAGCTCCTGTGGAAGCACGAACGTCGTCGACTCGCCCTTCCCGATCTCCTCTAACGTCTCCATGCCGCGCTCGATGATCGCGCGCTCGCCCATCGACTCCGCCGAGCGGGCGCGAAGCACCGTCGAGATCGAGTCCCCCTGTGCCTCGAGGATCTGGCTCTGTTTCTCCCCCTGTGCGCGGATGATGTTCGACTGCTTGTCACCCTCGGCCTGCTCGACCGCCGACCGCCGTTCCCCCTGCGCCTCGAGGATCATCGCCCGGCGACGGCGCTCCGCGGAGGTCTGTTGCTCCATCGCCTGCTGGACGTCCTTCGAGGGGTTGACCTCGCGGACCTCGACGCTCTCGACGCGGATCCCCCACTCGTCGGTCGGCTCGTCCAGCTCGCGGCGGATCTTGGCGTTGATCTCCTGGCGTTTGTTCAGGGTGTCGTCGAGCTCCATGTCGCCGAGGACGGCCCGGAGCGTCGTCTGGGCCAGGTTCGAGACGGCGTTCTTGTAGTCGTCGACCTCGAGGAACGCCTTCTTCGCGTCCATCACCTTGATGTAGACGACCGCGTCCGCCGTCACCGGCGAGTTGTCACGCGTGATCGCCTCCTGGCGCGGCACGTCCAGCGTCTGCGTCCGCATGTCGAACGCGTACGTCCGCGAGACGAACGGCGGGATGAAGTTGATACCCGGCTCGAGCAGCTTCCGGAACTCGCCGAACACCGTCAACGCCTCCTTGTCGTAGGCGTCGACGATCTCGACGGACTGCCAGAGCGTGACGACCACCAACATGAGAAACAGGAGGCCGACGCTCACCAGTCCGAACCCGGTTTGGAGGGGAAGTGAGTCCATACCGTGGGTTAGGCCATCGGACGCTTAATAGTTCGCCCGCGGCCCGGTCCGGGCCGTCCGGCCCGGAGGACGCGGAACGGGCCCGCGCCGCCGACCGGATAACAAACCCTAAAAGCGGGGTCGTCGACCGATCCGGTATGTCTCTGCGGGTCGGTCGGCTGGGTCTCGCCGACGCGGTCACCGTGGCCAACGCCGCGGTCGGCTTCCTCGCGGTGGTCGCCGCCACCGTCGACGCCGCGCTCGCGGCCCGACTGATCCTCCTGGCCGCCATCGCCGACGGACTCGACGGGGTGGTCGCCAGACACCAGGGGTCGACGCCGGCGGGGCCGTTCCTCGACTCGCTCGCCGACGTGGCCTCCTTCGGCGTCGCGCCCGCGGCCCTCGTCGCCGCCGTCGTCCTCGGCGACGACCCGGCCGCCGCGGGACCGCTCCTCGTCGCCGGCGGCCTCGGGGCCGCGGCGCTCTTCGTCGCGATGGCGGTCGCGCGGCTCGGACTGTACACGGCCTACGACAGCGGGAGCCGCGAGACCGTCGGCGTCCCGACGACGCTCGCGGCGACCGTCCTCGCCGCCGCGGTGCTGGCGGGCTACACCGCGGCCGTCCCGCTCGTCGTCGCGACCGCGGCCTTCGCGGTGCTCATGGGGTCGACGGTGACGTACCCCGACCTCCACGCCCAGGACGCGCTCGTGATGGGGTTCGTCCAGGCGGCGGTGGTGGTGACGCCGGTCGCACACGCGGTCACGGCCGCGCTCCCGCCGTGGATCGGCGAGGGGTTCGCCTTCGCGCTGCTGTTCCTCTCCGGCGGCTACCTGCTCCTGGGGCCGCGCTTCTACTGGGGCGACGGCATCCGGCCGCCGGAGGAGGACGTCGACCGGGCCTGAAGCTGCCGTGGAGGCGGACTCCGGCGGCGGAGAACGGGAGAAGAGAACGGGACGGGGTCTTACAGCAGGTCGTCGAAGTCCTTGTGGCGGGTGATCTCGACGCCCTCGTCGGTGACGACGGCGACGTTGATCCCGTTGCCCGAGGCGAGGTCGCGCTCGACCGCGGACTGGATCGCCTTCGCGGCGATGCCCTTCGCCTCCTCGACGGTGACGTCGTCGTGGTACTCCTGTTCGAGGACGCCGAGCGCGTACTGCGAGCCGGAGCCGGTGACGGTGTACTCCTCCTCGGTGGTGCCGCCGAGCGCGTCGATGGAGTAGATGTGGGCTCCCTCGTCGTCGACGCCGCCCAGGATCGGCTGGACGATGAAGAACGCGCCCGTGCGGAGAAGGTTGCCGGTGAGCGTCGAGAGCGCCTCCATCGACATGTCCTTGCCGCGACGGGCCTCGTAGAGGTTGGTCTCCGCCTTGAGCGTCGAGATGAGGTTCTGGGCGGCGGAGACGGAGCCGGCGATGGTGAGCGCGCCGCGCGGGTGGACCTCCTCAACCTTCTGGACGTCCTTCGAGGAGACCATGCCGCCGAGGGAGGCGCGCATGTCCGTCGCCATCACGACGCCGTCGGCGGTGCGGATGCCGACCGTCGTCGTGCCGGTCTTCATCTCGCCCTCGCCGTCGGCCTGTGCGGCGCGGCGCTCGCTGTGTTCGAACTCGCCGAGCTCCGGGCCGAAGACCGGCTGGTCGCGGCCGAGTTCGAGGGACGCCCCGTCGGAGAGATCGTCGGTCGGTGTTCGCATTACCGCCCCGTTGGCCCCTCGCGCTGATAAAGGCAACCCTTCGGGGACCCGCCGCCGCTTCCGACGACCATATCCCGGACGGGAGCCGCCCGGACCAGGCCGGCAGCCGGCGGCGTCGATCCGGATGCCCGGAGCGGCGGCTCGCCGGGAGTCGAGTCGGACGAAACGACGGAAAACGATGCGCTCGGATTACTCCTCGACGTCCTCGATGGCCTCGGTGGTGGTCTCGACGAGCCGGTGAACCGGGATGTTGATGCCGAGCTGCTTGCGGGCGAAGACGGCCACGGGGAACGCGGAGATCCCGATGGCGACGGTCGCCTGGTGGAGCCCGAAGAGGGCCGCCGTGCGGATGCGGTCGAACATGGGTCTTCGATGGTCCGGAGTCGAGGGGCGTATATATACTTTGTGACCGGGGCGTCGAGTCGATCCCGCCGCGGTCTAGCGATTCGGTTGAACGTTTCGGATCCGTTGAACGTCCGCCGCCGAATCGCGATCGAGGCGTATCACAAGCCCGTCGAACCCCGCTCGTTTCCATAACTTATGAGAATCCCTCGCCACGCATGCGCCTACCTGTGGGACGCTCGGCGGCGCGGCCCGGTATCGAACGGGCTATTACGGGTCGCGTTCCTACCGAATTCCGTGAAGAACGTCACCGACCGCACGCGCAACCCGTTCGGAATGCGGCCGGACTGTCCAGCGTTCGTTCCGGGGTACGGCGACGCCAACGCCGACTTCCACGTGATCGGGGACCACCCCGGCGTCCACGGCGGTCTCGACGAGCGGATCCCCTTCACCGGCGAGCCGTGGTCGCCGGCGTTCCTCGGCGCGCTGGCCGACGCCGGCCTCCTCGCGGGGGGCGGCACGGAGGCCGGCCGGGCCGAAACGGCGGACGCCAGTCCGTCCGAAGCCGCGGAGGACCACGCCGGCCGGCCGTCGACGGACCGAACGTACCTCTCGTACCTCCACATGTGTCTACCCGACGGGGAGCCGACCGCGGCCTCCTACGACGACATGGAGCGGTACTTCGACGCGGAGCTCCGGGCGATCGCCGCCCACGTCCTCCTCCCGGTGGGCGCGAAGGCCACCGACCACGTCCTCCGGCAGTACACCGCCCGCGCGTGGAAGACCGAGGTCGACATGGACGCGCTCCACGGCGAGGAGCTGCTCGGGTCGGGCTGGCTCGTCCTCCCGATCAAGGACCCCGCGGCGTGGGACGACGGCGACGCCGACGAGCTGGTCGGGGCGCTCCGGCAGCTCCGCTCGACCGACTTCCGGCGGGAGTCCGACCTCGGTCGCTTCATCGCCGGCAGCGACCCGTACCTCGTCAGGTGAACCGGGGACGACGCGGACGGGCGCCGTGCGGCGAACGCGTGCCACGCCACCGAAGCGTCGAATTCCGCTCCGGATGGGGGACCGGGATCTGACGTTCGTCCCGAAATTCTCGAGTTCTCCTCGAAGATCGTTGTGTTTCGTCCACGACAGGTGGTTATATTTGTCGCTACTGCGCCGATTTTATACGATACCCGGCTTCGGTTCCGATGGCGCCCGGATCGATCGGGCGTCGGCCGCAGGACTGGTACTCCGACGCGCGGCTTGGTCAGGGCCGGCCCGCGCGGGCCGGTCCCTTCCACGGGAGGAACTCAGCCGGCGTGCTCCTCGAGCAGCGCGTCGACGTACCGCCCGACGTGGTCCTCCATCCGCCGCTTGAACCCGTTTTGCCGCGCGAGTCGATCGATCTCCCGCGAGACGTACGTCCCGTACTGGACCGCCTTCTTGTCGGCCGTGGACGCCGACTCGGGCACGCGCCCGGCCGCGGCGCGCCGGAGCGCCACCTTCCGCTCGTCGGCGGTCGCGAGCAGCTCGCCCGGCAGCCGGAGCGCGGCGTCGACGACGCGGTCGTCGAGCAGCGGCGCCACGGGCTCGACACCGGCGGCCCGCAGCGCCGACACGTCCCGTTCGAGCTGGGCGGGCAACGTCCGAACCGTCTCAGTGCGCGCGCCGCGGACGGTGTCGGCGTCGACCCGGTCGTCGGCCGCGGGGTCGACGACCTTGCTGTAGCCGCCGAACAGCTCGTCCGCCCCCTGGCCGACCGCCACCCGGTCGACCCCGTCCGCCGCGGCCGCCTCCGCGGTCAGGTACAGCGGGACGGCGATGTTCAGGTCCATGGGGTTCCGGCGGCCGGTCGCGGCGGCCACCGCGGGGATCGCCCGCCGGAGGTCGTCGTGCGAGAGCGCCACCACCCGCAGGTCCAGGTCCATCCCGGCCGCGGCCTCGCGTGCGGCCGCGACGTCGTGGCAGCCCTCGAACCCCGCGACGTAACAGGGCGCGTCCGGGACCGCGCTCGCGACGAGCGCCGAGTCGACGCCGCCGGAGAACGCCACGGCGAGCCGGCCGGTCGAGGGATCGTCCGTCTCGGCGGCGAAGTCGGCGAGGGCCGTCCCTATCGCGTCGTCGACGGCGGTCCGTGCGGGTTCCGGCTCGGAGGGGGCGGGCGTCGGGAGCGGCCAGCGGCGGTCGCTGCCCGAGGCCGAGACGATCGATCCGGCGGGAACCGGCTCCGGGCTCCGGAGGTCGTTCCGGTCGAAGCTCCACGACGCCGGACGGGTCGGGTCGGCCGCGTCGGCCTCGACGAACAGCGGCTGGCGCCCGAGGACGTCGCGGACGAGGACGGGGCCGCCGTCGGGGGTCCCGTCCGGCTCGTCGACCGCCGCGGGCGGATCCGCCAGCAACCCGGCGAACCCCCGAGTGCCCGGAAGCGGGTCGCGGTCGCGGACCGCGGCGGCGACGAGGCTCGCGGACGCGCCGCGGAGACGACTCGCGTCGGATCGGTCGGGGACCGCGTCGGATCGGTCGTCGGTCATCGGGACCACCCCGGCGCGACGCGAGACGTCCGGACGGTCACCGGAGGTCCCCGATCGTTCGGAGCGCCCGACGCTTCGCCCCGCCGGCGAACTGGCGGAGCGAGACGCGCCACGGCGTGCGTTTCCCGACGACGCTTGTCCGGCCGTCGGCGACCGCCTCGAGGATCGCCTCGGCCGAGCGCTCGTCCGCGCCGACCTCGGTGACGGCCTGACCCACCATCTCGGAGATGTGCGCGTCGCTGCCGGCGGTCATCGGGAGGTTCCGCCGGACGGCGAACGTCTCGGCCTGCCGGTTCGCGCGCCCGGTGAAGAGGCGGGAGTTGTACACCTCGATCGCGTCGGCGCTCGCGAGCTGCTCGTCGGAGACGTGCGCGGCGACGCCGTGGCGGGTCTTCTGGAAGGGGTGCGGGACGACCGCGATCCCGCCGGCCTCGCGGATCCGGTCGAGCGTCTCGTCGAACGGGAGCCCGCTCGGGACGAGCTCGTCGATCCCGAACGCGAGCACGTGGCCCGCGGCGGAGGTCACCTCCATGCCGACGATCCCGACGAGCCCGTAGTCGGCCGCCTTCTCGGCCGCCTCGATGCTCGCGTCGATCTCGTCGTGGTCCGTGACGGCGAGCGCGTCGAGTCCGACCGCGGCGGCCTGCTCCAGGAGGAGGTCGACCGGGTCACGCCCGTCGTGGGACAGCGCCGAGTGGGAGTGCAGCTCGACGGATAACACGCCCGATCCTTCGGGAGTCGGCTTAAAAAGCGCCCCGGTCCGGGTGCGGCGGCGGACGGGCGGCTCCCGAGGGTGGCTCAGAAGGCGCTCTCGCCGACCGTCCGCCGGTACGTTCCGGTGCCGCGGTGGGTCGACGCGTCCCACGTCTCGACCGCGACCAGCACGCGGGCGTCCACCGCGTCGTCCGGCGCGCCCTCGATCCGGAGCGTGGAGTCGCCGACGCGCGCGACCGCCTCCCCGCCCTCGCGACCGGTGACCATCACCTCGAGGACCTCGCCCGGCTCGAAGTCGGGGGTCGAACTCCTGAACGACCACCCGGCGAGGAGCTTCTCGAGCGCGCTCATGCGCGCGACACCTCCTCGGAGGGCCGGTCGGGGACGTACTCCCGCCCGAACCCGGTGACCGCCGCCGCCAGGAAGACGATCACGAGGAACCAGCCGTGGAAGACGTACGGCACGACCTCGATCGGGTTGACGACCATCTCCGGGCCGTACTTCGTGCCGAGCCCGTTCGGGCCGACCATCACCTGGTATCCGACGAGGACGCCGCCGGCCCACGGGAAGATGTAGCCGAGCGCCGACGTGTTGGCGTCCAGAACGTTCGCCCGACGGTAGCCGTTGATGTTGAACTTCTCGCCGATCCGTGCGACGTACGGCGCGATCGCGATCTCCGCGGCCGTGTTGATCGTGATCATCCCGTTGATCGCGGCGGTGCCGAGCACCATCGTCACCTCGGCGCGGCGGACGGTGGTCGCGACGGCGTTCAGGAGGAACTCCAGGATCGCGTCGAACCCGCCGCCGCGGATCATGATCTGTGCCATCGACACGATGAGCAGGGTCAACACGATGAGCGGGAAGAAGCCGATCGCGCCGGCGTAGAGGCTGCCCCCGACGCCCGTCGCGTCACCCACCGCGACGAACGGCAGCGCGGTGAACGGTCCCGGCTCGGTCACGGTGAACACGAGGATCTCGCGCACCGACGAGAGCCCCAACGCGAGGTTGAACCCGACCGCGACGACGAGCCCCCACGAGATCGCCTCGACGATGTGGCGTCCCGCGACCGCGGTGACGATCACCACGCCCATCGAGACCAGGTGGGCCAGCCCCGCCGGCGTCGCCGTGTCGCGGAGCGCGGCGACCCCCTCGAGGCTCGCCCCCGACAGCAGCGACCCCATGACGAGGTAGGCGACGAAGGCGGGCACCGCGGCGACGATCGCGTACTTGAACCGCGAGGCGACGACGCCGCCGATGTCGGCGTTCTGCGTCACCGCGCTCACGATCGTCGTGTCGCTGACCGGCGCGAGGTTGTCGCCGAAGACGGCTCCCGAGAGGATCGCCGCGAAGAGCAGCGTCGGGTCCGCGCCGATGAGAACCCCCGCCGGGAAGAACAGCGTGACGAACGCGACCGTCGCGCCGTATCCCGTCCCGATCCCGGTCGCGAGCAGTCCACAGAGGACGAACGCGGCCGCCGGGAACGTCGCCGCGCCGACGTTCAGCGCGTCGGCGGCGAAGATGAGCCCCTCGACGAAGCCGCCGACCTGGAGCGTCTGGGCGAACATGCCGGCCCACAGCCACGCGACGATCGCCGTCGCGGCGACGCGCTGGGTCATCCCCTCGAAGATCGTGTCCGCGTACGCCTTCCAGTCGCCGCGGACGAGGAACATCCCGAGGATCGTCCCGATCAGCGCCCCGATCACCAGCCCGTTCGTGTCGCCGATGCCGAGGACGCCGCTCTGGAAGACGGCCCAGACGATGAAGAAGGCGAGCGGCACCGCGCTCGCCCGCTTCCCGCCGTAGAAACTGATCCGCGGTTCGGAGTCCGAACCGCCGCCGGCCCCCATCGATACGGACGGATCCGCGCCGTCTGGTCGGTCTGTCATGAGATCATCGCGCCTATCGACCGATTTCACAGGCGGAATTTAAGCGCTACCTTCCGTCGGCGACGCGCTCGCGGGCACCGGTTCCGGGACGGCTCGGCGCGAACTCGACAAGAACACGTTTAAGCGTCCCGACGGCGACGGTTCCCGTGGGAACAGCACAGCTTCGGATCCGACGCGCCGGGGCCTCTTCGCCCACGGCTTGGGAACGTAGCGGTGCACCGTCGCTCCGGTGACGCGGCAGCGACCCGTCTCGGGTCCGAGAGCCGCGTCCCGCGGGGCACGGTCACGTACACGCGGTTGTGCCGTTCCAATCTCAGACAATGGCACGAATGCACACGCGCCGTCGCGGTTCGTCCGGTTCGGACAAGCCGGCGACGGACGAGAATCCGGAGTGGAGCGACGTCGACGCCGAGGACATCGAGTCCCGCGTCGTCGAACTGGCGGAACAGGGCCACGACCCCAGCGTCATCGGCATCAAGCTGCGTGACGAGGGCGTCAAGGGCGTCCCGGTGCCCGACGTCAAGCTCGCGACCGGCAAGAAGGTCACCGAGATCCTCGAGGAGCACGACGCCGAGCCCGACCTCCCCGAGGACCTGCGGAACCTGCTCGCCCGCGCGGTCCGCCTGCGTGAGCACATGGCCGAGAACGGACAGGACTACCAGAACAAGCGCGCGCTCCAGAACACGGAGTCGAAGATCCGCCGGCTGGCGGACTACTACCGCGGCGACGAACTCGCCGAGGACTTCACCTACACCTACGAGAACGCCGCCGAACTCCTCGAGGAGTAGTCGACCCGACGACCCACCACCCGTGACCGAGACCACCGCCGACTCCGCGCCCGCCCCCGACGCGCTCGCCAGCGTCCTCGCCGACGCGCCGTTCGTCCGGCTCGTCGCGACCGACGACGGCGACGCGCTCGCGGCCGCCGGGACGCTCGCCCGCGCGCTCCGGGAGCGCGCGGTGCCGTTTCAGGTCCGGATCGCCCGCGATCCGGTTCCCGAGGCGGCGAGCGACGACGTGGCGGTGGTCCTCGGCGTCGAGCGGGGTCCACACGCGATCCCCGGCGCGGGACGGCCCGCGAGCACGGCCGCCTTCGCGGTCGCCGGCGAACTGGGCGTCGAGCCCGACCCGCTGACCGCGCTGGCCGGCGCCGTCGCCGCGGGATCCGTCCCCGGCACCGACGGGTCGGGCGAGGCGCTCGCGGCCGCGGAGCGCGCCGGAGCCGTCTCCAGACGCCCCGGCGTGGCGGTGCCGACCGTGGACGTGGCGGACGGGATCGCGGCCTCGACGCTGCTCCGGACCCCGTACTCCGGGGACGTCGAGGCGACGCGGGCCGCCGTCGCGGCGCTCGACCTCCCGACCGAACTCGACGAGGACGCCCACCGACGGTTGGCCTCGCTCGTCGCCGTCGACGTCGCCGCCGCCGAGGGCGCGAGCGCGCGGAGCACCTCGGCCGTGGAACGCGCGCTCCGACCGTACGCGATCGCCGCGGACGCCGCGCCGTTCGAGACGGTCGGGGGCTACGCCGACGTCCTCGAGGCCCTCGCGCGCGAGGAGCCGGGTACGGGCGTCGCGCTGGCGCTCGCGACCGATCCGGGGGACGACCTCCGGACCGCCGCCGTCGACGCCTGGCGCTCCCACGGAACCGCCGCCCACCGCGCCGTCGACGCCGCGACGACCGGCCGGTACGACGGCTGCCTCGTCGCCCGCGTCGACGCGTCGGCGAGCGTGCTCCCGACGGTCGCCCGGATCCTCCGGGACTTCCGGTCGCCGGAGCCGGTCGCGATCGCCCTCGACGAGTCGTCGGGGACGATCGCGGCGGCCGCGACCGGGGACCGCGGGATCGGCGACGCCTGCCGGTCGGCCGCCCGCGAGGCGGGCGGCGACGGGTGGGGGGACGGCGCCCGCGGCGGGATCGCCGTCGACGGGGACCCGACGGACGCGCTGGCCGCGCTCCGGGGGGCGCTATGAGCGACGACGGCCGCGCGGACGGACCGCCGGTCGCGAGCGACGAGGAGGACCCGGCGGTCGAGGCGGACGGGCCCCGGACCGCGACGGTCCGGACGACCCACGGCGACGCCGGCCTCGTCGCGGACGCGCTCGCGCCCGACGACACCGACTCGATGGCGGTCAGCGTCGACGGCGACGCGATCGACTGCCGGATCGAGCGCCCGACGACGGGGGGGCTGCGGTCGACCGTCGACGACTACGTGGTGAACCTGCGGATCGCGGAACGGATCGCCGAACGGGCGCGCGAACACCGAGCCGCCGACGGGGCGGTCGGCACCGAGACGACCGCCGACGGGACGGCCGCCGCCGAGGGGGCCGTCGACGCGGCGGAGACACGAGACACCGACGCGGACACACGACACACCGACACCAACACATGAGCGAACGATCAGTTTCCAAGAGCAGAGAACAGAAACGCTGGTACGACGTACAGGCACCCGAACAGTTCGACCGCGCGGAGCTCGGCGAGACGCTCGCCGACGAGCCCGACCAGGTGGTCGGCCGCACGATCACGACCACGCTCGGCGAGCTCACCGGCGACTCCAGCGCGAACAACACGAAGCTCACGTTCAAGATCACGGACGTGGGCAGCGACACGGCCTACACCGAGTTCATCAAGTACGAGCTGACGCGCGATTACCTGCGCTCGCTCGTCCGTCGCGGCGCCTCGAAGGTCGAGGCGTCGATCACGGTCGTGACGACGGACGACTACCGGATCCGCGTCCAGCCGGTCGCGCTGACGACGAAGAAGGCCGACCGCTCCCAGGAGAAGGCGATCCGCCGCGTCATGATCGACAAGGTCCACGCCGCCGCCGAGGAGCGCACCTTCGAGGAGTTCGTCGACGCGATCGTCGACGGGAACCTCTCGTCGGCCGTCTACGCCGACGCGAAGACGATCTACCCGCTTCGCCGCGTCGAGGTCCAGAAGCTGACCCTCGAGGCGCGCCCCGCGGAGATCGCCGCCGAGGAGGAGGCCGCCGTCGACGTCGATGCCGGCGACGTCTCGGTCGACGAGTAGTTCCCGGATCCGACGCCGGTTTCGTTTCGGTCGCCGCACGCGACGGCCGCCGCGACCGACGATATCCGGGAGACGAAACGTTGAAACGCCGTTCGGGCGAATCGTGGGTATGGAACTGCGGGTCATCGAGAAGACCGACACGGAACTCCGCATCGAGATCGCCGGCGAGGACCACACGTTCATGAACGTGTTGAAGGGCGCGCTGCTGGAGGCCGACGAGGTCGCCGCCGCGACCTACGACATGAACCCCGAACAGTCCGGCGGCCAGACCGAGCCCGTCCTCACGGTGAAATCCGAGTCCGGCGACCCGCTCGACGCCGTCGAGGCGGCGGCGACGTCGATCACGGACCGGACGGCCGCGCTTCGCGACGCCGTGTCGGCCGCGTAGGCGGGGCCGGAGCCGACTCCCGTTTTTCGCCCGGCGATCCGCGACCGTGAGGGACCATAGCTAAGTGGCGACTCCCCGTTCGTAGGCGTATGCCGCCGAGCGTGCTCATGTTAGGTTGGGGGTATCCGCCGAACGTCACCGGCGGGTTGGACGTCCACGTCGGGGAGCTGTTCTCCGGGCTGCGCGACGAGTTCGACGTGGACGCGAAGCTGGTGTTGCCCGCCGAGTTGGCGCCCGACGACGAGCCGGGGCTGGAGGGCGTCGAGACCGGCGAGGGCGACGTGGCGACCCGCGTGGGGCGCCTCAGCGACCGCTTCGTCGAGCTCGCGCCCGACTACGACGTGATCCACACCCACGACTGGTTCGGCTACGGGCCGGGGCGAGAGGCGTCGCGGGCCTCCGACGCGACGTGGGTCTCCTCGTTCCACTCGCTGGCCAGCGACCGCAACATCGACCCGCCCACCCGCGAGGTCGAGACCGAGCGTCGGCTCGCGAACGCCGCGGACGTCAACATCGCCGTGAGCGAGATCGTCCGCGAGGACATCCGAGAGCTGTACGGCGCCGACTCGCGCGTCGTCTACAACGGCTTCTCGACGCCGACGTTCTCCGGCAAGGACGTCCGCGAGGACCTGGGGATCGACGGCGAGATGCTCTTCTTCGTCGGGCGACACACGGACCAGAAGGGGATCTCCCACCTGCTGTACGCGATGAAGAAGCTCCGCGGCCGCGACGTCACGCTCGTCGTCGGCGGCTCGGGCCACCAGACCGAGCAGCTGAAGCGGTTCGTGGAGCTCGTGGGGATAGGAGAGAAGGTCGAGTTCGTGGGCTACGTTCCCGAGGCGGAGCTGGGCGACTACTACGCCGCGAGCGACGCGTTCGTCTCCCCGTCCTTCTCCGAGCCGTTCGGGATCACGATCACCGAGGCGCTGGAGGCGGGCACCCAGGTCGTCTCGACGCGCTGTGGCGCGGCCGAGATCCTGCCGGAGGGGTGTCTGATCGAGGTGACGCCGGACTCGGAGTCGATCGTCGACGGGCTCGCCGCCGCGCTCGACCGGGAGTCGCCGCCGGCGTACGAGCGCCGCGACTGGTCGGCGGTCGCCGAGGACACGCTCGCGGTGTACGAGGACGTCGCGTAGGCGGTATCCCGACCGCCGACCGCTGACGCCGTCTACTCCGCCCGATACACGTCGAACTCGGTCACCGGCTCCGGGTGCCGGATCCGGAAGCCGTCCGCCGTCTCGATCACGCCGCGGGTGCTCTCGACGGCCCCGCGGTAGGGGGTCCCGTCGTCGTCCTCGCGGGCCCTCGCGTCCTGATACGGCGAGGTGTACGGGGAGCCGTACGACGACTCCGAGACCGGGTCGTCGAAGCTCTCCGGCGGGAGGTAGATCCGCTCGCCGCCGGCCGAGCGGACGACGACCGCGACGTCCCGCGTCCCGGTCACGTCGATGACGGTTCGTTCCGCCGTGACGCGCGTGTCGATCCCGACCTCGCTCGTCTCGATGTCGGCCATGTGCCCTCCTGTGGACGGGGACGGGTTAACTGTGCCGCCCGACCGCCCCGGTCGAAACGAGGGACTCACGCCCGTGGTGAACCCTTTTGTGCGGTCGCGCCGAACTCGCGGGCGATGGACGTCAACAGCCATGCCGAGGAGCTCGCCTCCGACCTCGGCGTCGACAAGGCGGAGGTCAAAGCGGACCTGGAGAACCTACTCGAGTACAGCGTCCCGATCGACGAGGCCAAACAGAGCGTCCGGCGGAAACACGGCGGCGGTGGCGGCGGGTCGAGCCCGACCCCCGAGTCCGTCGACCTCGCCGAGATCACGACCGACCACGGCAACGTCACGGTCACGGTCCGGGTGCTCACGCGGGGCACCCGCACGATCCGGTATCAGGGCGACGACCTCACGATCCGCGAGGGAGAACTCGCCGACGGAACGGGGACGATCGCCTACACCGCCTGGCAGGACTTCGGCTTCGAGCCGGGCGACTCGCTGACGATCGGCAACGCAGGCGTACGGGAGTGGGACGGCGAGCCCGAGCTCAACCTCAACGAGTCGACGACGGTCGCCATCGCCGACGAACCGGTCGAGGTCGATCGGGAGGTCGGCGGCGACCGCGACCTCGTCGAGATCGCGGCCGGTGACCGCGGCCGCAACGTGGCGGTCCGGGTCCTGGAGGTCGAGGAGAAGACGATCTCGGGCCGGGACGGCGAGACGGAGATCCGCGAGGGCGTCGTCGGCGACGCGACCGCGAGACTTCCCTTCACCGACTGGGACCCGCGTCCGGAGCTGGAGGCGGGCGCGAGCCTCCGGATCGAGGACGTGTACGCCCGCGAGTTCCGCGGCGTCCCCTCGATCAACCTCACCGAGTTCACGACGGTGACCCCCCTCCCCGACCCCGTCGAGGTCACCGAGAGCGCGCCGCGGCTGTCGGTCGCGGAGGCGGTCGCCTCCGGCGGCATGTTCGACGTCCAGGTCGTCGGGAACGTCCTCGAGGTGCGCGACGGCTCGGGGCTCATCGAGCGCTGTCCGGAGTGCGGCCGGGTGATACAGAACGGCCAGTGTCGGAGCCACGGCGAGGTCGACGGCGAGGACGACCTCCGCGTGAAGGCGATCCTCGACGACGGCACCGAGACCGTCACCGTCGTGCTCGACGACGAACTCACGGCGGCGGTGTACGGCGGCGGCCTCGAGGACGCGCTCGCGGCCGCGACCGAGGCGATGGACAAGGACGTGGTCGCGGAGTCGATCGCCGAGACGCTCGTGGGCGGGGCCTACCGCGTCCGCGGGAGCCTCTCCGTCGACGAGTACGGCGCGACGCTCGACGCGACCGCGTTCGAGACGGCCGACGACGACCCGGCCGACGCGGCCCGCGCGGCGCTCGCGGAGGTGCGCGCATGAGCGACGACGGACCGGGGACCCGCGAGGTCGCCCACCGGGTGTTCGCGGCGGAGTTCGACGACGCCTCGCTGTCGTACTCCGAGAGCGACGAGGAGCGGGCGCCGAACTACGTCGTGACGCCGACGGGCGCGCGGGTCAACCGGCTGTTCGTCGCGGGCGTGCTCACCGAGGTCGAGCGCGTCAACGACCAGACGAGCCGCGGCCGGGTGGTCGATCCCTCCGGCGCGTTCGTGACGTACGCCGGGCAGTACCAGCCGGACGAGCAGGCGTTCCTCGAGCGTGCGGAGACGCCCGCGTTCGTCGCGCTGACCGGGAAGGCCCGGACGTTCGAGCCGGAGGACTCCGACCGGGTGTTCACCTCCGTCCGTCCCGAGAGCCTCAGCGAGGTCGACGCCGGGGTCCGCGACCGGTGGGTCGTCTCCGCGGCCGAGGCGACGCTCGACCGGCTCGCGGTCCTCGAGCGGGCGCTCGCGTCCGACCTCCGGGGCGAGGAGCTCCGGAGCGCGCTCGAGGCCGGCGGCGCCGCCGCGTCGCTCGCGGCGGGGATCCCCAAGGCGCTCGCCCACTACGACACCTCGCCCGCGTACGTCGAGGCGGTCCGGCGGATGGCCGTCGACGCGCTCGAGATGATCGCGGGCGAGCGCGACGAGGTCCGCGGACCCGACGTCGCGCCCGACGCCGGCGGCGACGCGACGATCGGTTCCCTGCCGGACACCGACGTGCGGATCGAGGCGGCAACGGCCGGAGCGGACGCGGCGACGACGGCCGATCCGACCGGGTCGGAGGGGGCGACGGGATCGGCAGAATCGACGGCACCGATCGACGAACCGACGAAAACGACCGACGAGGCGGCGGATCCGACCGACGAACCGACGGAAGCGACTGATGAGTCGACCCTCGACGCTGCGGAGGAGTTCGCCTCGGAGGAGTCTCGATCGGGCGAGTCCGCCCCGACCGCGACGCTCGACGACGGACCGGAGGACGTCGACGCCGCGGACGGTCCCGACGGTCTCGGCGATTTCGACGGCTCCGGGGGTCTCGACGAGGCCGACGCCATCGATGACGCCGGCGACACGGACGCCCCCGCCGCTCCCGTCGGCTCCGCGGACGACGACGAACCCGGTCTCGACGACGTCGACGACGGCGGGACCGACGAGATGTACGAGCTCGACGACGAGGAGCGCGAGGAGATCGAATCCGAGTTCGGCACGGACTTCTCGACCGGCTCGGAGGTCGACGAGCCGGGAGAGGCCGACATCGACGTGCCCGGTCCCGAGGAGACGTCAGAGGACGTCGCGACCGGTGACGCGGCGGACGGAGCCGGAAGCGAAGCGTCCGCGGCCGAGCCGGCGAGCGTCGGCGACGCGACCGAGGACGTATCCGAGACCGACACGTCCGAGGCCGATCCCGCCGACGTCGACCTCGAGGCCGCGGCGGTCGCGGAGATGGAGGCGCTCGACGACGGCGACGGCGCGGACCGCGAGGCGGTCGTCGAGGCGGTCGCGTCCGAGTACGGCGTCGACCCCGACGACGTCGAGGACGCCGTCCAGGACGCGCTGATGGGCGGGAAGTGTTACGAGCCGGGCGACGGGTTGCTGAAGGCGATCTGATGGCCGCGGTCGAGCCGGTCGTCGGCGAGCCGGCCGCCGTCGCCGACCTCGGTGGGGAGCGCGCGCTGCTCGTCGCGGACGTCCACGCCGGCATCGAGGTCGGCCTCCGCTACGAGCGCGGGGTGGAACTCGAGAGCCGCGCCGACGAGCGGCGCGACCGGCTGTGCTCGCTGATCGACGAGACCGGCGTCGACCGGCTCGTCGTCCTCGGCGACCTCGCCCACCGCGTCGGCGCGCCCGAGGGCGACGAGCGCGAGGAGCTCGAGGCGCTCGTGGGGGCGGTCACCGATCGCGTGCCGCTGACGCTGGTCGAGGGGAACCACGACGCCGGCGTCGCGGCGGCGTTCGCCGGCGACGACGTCGGCGTGATCGATCCCCGCGGCGGCCTCCTGACGGACCGTGACGGGTCGAACCCGGCCGCGGCCGGCGTCGCCGTCCTCCACGGTCACACCCGGCCCGACCCGTCGCTCCGGTCCGCGGCGGTGGTCTGTATGGGCCACGAACACCCGCAGGTCAGACTCGAGGACGCCGTCGGCGGGTCGCGGACGGAGCGCGCGTGGCTTCGCGGCCCGCTGAGACCATCGGTCCTCGACGGCGAGGGGGGCACGGATGGCGACGGGGAGCCCGCCGGTTCAGGGCCCGAACTCGTCGTGTTCCCGGCGTTCAACGAGCGCTCCGGCGGCACGTGGATCAACGTCGAGGGCGGGTCGTTCCTCGCGCCGTTCCTCCCGGACGGGCTCGCAGCCGGCGACGCGTACCTCCTCGACGGGACGCGGCTCGGCGACTTCCGCCGGATCTGATCGGGGGTCGCGGCCGGCGTTACGGGGTCACTCGACGGGGTCCTCGGGGAGGGGCCACCCCTCCTCGACGGCCGCGGGGGAGTCGTCCGGCGTCCGCGCGTTGCGGTAGAGGTGTTCGAGGTTCTCCAGCGTGCGGTCGACGTCGAACCGCTCGACGGCCGCGCGCGTGTCGCGCTCCGTCGAGAGGCACGTCTCGATGGCCTCGACCATCGCCCGGAGGTCGCCGCGAGCGAACCGTTCGCCGTTCTCGGGGCCGATCGTTCGGTCGAACGGGGGGACGTCGGCGGCGGCGACGGGGGTGCCGCAGGCGTTCGCCTCGAGCGTCGAGAGTCCGAGCGTGTCGCCGGTGGAGGCCGTGACGAACGCGTCGACGGAGGAGTAGAAGGTCGGCAGGTCATCACGCGGCAGGAAGTCGCGGATCGTCACGTTCCCCGGCGCGTCGCGCTCGAGCGCCTCGCGGCGCGGGCCCTCGCCGACGACGACGAACCGGTGCTCCGGGAGCGCCTCGGCGGCACGGAGGATCTCCTCGACGTTCTTCTCCATGCTCAGCCGGCCGCTGTACCCGATCACGGTATCGTCGGGGTACCAGTCCGCCGCGGTCGGCTCGAAGAAGTCCATGTCGATGCCGACCGGCAGCGGGACGTGTTCGACGTCGCGGTCGATCCGTTCCGTCGAGGCGGTCACGACGTCGAACGTCCGGAGGAACGCGTTCTCGAGGGGGACGTACAGCCGCGAGAGCGCCGACGCGACCGCCTCGGACCCGACGCTCTGGTGGAAGTACTCCTCGAGCGGCGTGTGGTGGGTGTACACCGACGGGAGGTCGCGGTTCCGGGCGTAGTACCGGCCGAGCATTCCGACCGGCGCGGGGCCGTGACAGTGGACCACGTCGAGCTCCGGCAGCGCCGAGAGGCGGCGGTACGTCGGGATCCGGTAGCCCTCGTAGAACGGGTTCGGGAGCGACCGGACCGGGAACTCCCTGCGGCCGGGCTCGTAGTCGCCGTCCGGGTAGATCACGGACACCTCGTGGCCGCGCGCCTCGAGCTCCTCGCGCCAGAGGTCGATGGTGTAGGTGACGCCGTCGATTCCGGGGAAGTAGCTGTCGGTGAAGAAGCCGATCCGCACTCAGACCACCTCCTCGTACAGCGACCGATAGCGCCCCGCGACCGTCTCGAGCGCGAACTCCTCGCTCCGGTCGGCCGCGTTCGCGCCGAGCCGCTCGCGGAGGGCCGGATCCGCGAGCCGCTCTATCGCCTCGACGAAGGCGTCGACGCCGGCGTCCGCCGCGGTCTTCACACACTCCCGGCCGTCCTCGAGCCACTCGAAGGGCTCGATGTCGCGGACGACGACCGGCTTCCCGGCCGTCATCGCCTCGAGGAGGGCGATCCCCTCGTTCTCCTCGTGGGTCGGGAAACAGAACACGTCGCCGGCGGCGTAGGCTCCCCGGATATCGTCGACGTATCCGGTGAACGTACAGTTATCCGGGGATTCCTCGATCAGCGTCGTCGTCTCGCGCCCCTTCAGGGAGAGATCGAGCGGGCCGAACCACGCGAAGTCGACGTCGGGCAGCCGGCGGGCCGCCTCGACGAACGTCTCGAGACCCTTGCGTTTGATCACGTGGCCGACGAGGAAGACGACCGGCTCCTCGAGGTCGTACCGCTCCCGGTAGGTCGCCTCCAAGCCCTCGAAGCCCGCGAGCTTCTCGCGGTCGACGCCGTTAGAGATCACGGTCGTGGGGACGTCGACGTACGACTCGATCACCCCCCGGTTGTACTCGGAGGGGCAGACGAGCGCGTCGGCGAGCCCGTAGGCCCACTCGAGGTACGGTCGGAGGGGTCTCGCGAGCGCGTTCGTGAACCGGAAGCTGTCGCCGAAGTCCTCGGCGGTGACGTGGGTGTTCGCGACGACCGGCACGCCCCGGCGGGCCGCGCGTCGCGCGTACCACGCCGATCGGGGGCCGAGCAGGTTACAGTGGAACACGTCGGCCTCGAGCGTCGGCTCCGTCGTGTACTCGATCCCGAGCCGATCGAGCATCTTCCGCTGGTGGGCCACCGACTCGCGGATCCCGCCCGTGATCCGCGACTCGAACTCGAAGTAATGACAGACCTTCATCGTTCGGCCGTCACTCCACCTCGAGCCACGGCACCTCCATCAGCGGCGGGATGTGCGTCTCGATGTGGTGCTCCCAGACGCCCTCCTCGCCGAACGCCTCGCCGTGGTCGGCGGTGACGACGACCGTCCCGTCGAGCTCCTCGACCAGGTCGGCGACGGACTCCAAGGCGATCCGCAGGTTCTCCTCGTAGAGTCGGAGCGCGGTCACGCGCGTGCCGTCCGTCACGAGGTCGGCCGGATCGAGCTCCAGCCACAGCCCGGCCTTCTGGGCGAACTCGCTGTCGTCCAGCCGGCTCTCGATCTTCGGCCGGATGGAGTCGCTGAGCGAGGAGAGGAGGCCGTCGCTCCCGTCGTCGCCGTCCCCGTTGGCTTCCGCCTCCTCCTGACGTTTGATCCCCTTCTGGATCTGTTTGAGCTTCTGGCCCGTGCCGCGCGAGAGGTACGGCGCGTGCGGCTGCATGTAGTGGAGGACGGTGCGGTCGGCGGCCTCGACGGCTCCCTGGTTGTCGTAAAACGCCTCCGCGAGCCCCTCCGGCGGGACGGTGCCGAGGTCGTCGTCCCAGCCGGTCTTCCAGACGTCGTGGATGTCGCTGATGTGGTCGGAGGCGGTCCACTCGTAGTCACAGCTCGCGCCCCACTTGAGCTCGTTCAGCGGGATCCCCAGGTCGTTGATGAAGGGGTTCCCGGAGAAGTACGCGATGTCGTGGTCGCCGGTGAAGGTTCGGTAGGCCCACTCGGGCGTCGAGGAGCCGACGCTCCAGCGCTTCTCCAGGTCGCCCTCGAGGTAGTCGTCGTAGACGTCCCGGAACACGTCGTATCGGCAGGCGTCGAGCACCAGACAGTAGTCCCACTCCGATTCGAGGAAACGCTGGTCTTCCATCGGTTGCGGGTACGTTTCGGATCGACCGTTGTATTCTTATTGATCCGGGCCGCCGCCGGGACCGATCAGACGTTTCAAGTTCGCTACCGCGATAGGGTCGGGCATGCCCGACGGGAACCGCCGCGCGTTGCTCCTCGGGTCGCTCGCGGCGGTCGGCGTCCTCGCGGTGCTGTTCTTCCTCGTCGGCGCGGGGGAGGTCCTCGACATCCTGTCGGCGGCCGATCCACGGTTCGTGGCGGCGACCGTGGCGTTCGCGCTCTGCTGGCTGGTCGCCTGGGGGCTGATGCTCCGGACCGTGCTCGGCTCGCTCGACGTCTCCGTCCCCGTCCACACGTCGGTGCTCGTCTACGTCGGGGCCGTCTTCGCAAACAACGTGACCCCGTTCGGACAGGCCGGCGGCGAGCCCGTCGCCGCGCTGCTCATCTCGAAGGTCTCCGACTGCCGGTACGAGACCGGCCTCGCCGGCATCGCGAGCGTCGACGTCCTCAACGTCGTCCCCTCGCTCTCGCTCGTCTTCGTCGGCGTCGGCTACTACGCCACCACCGCCGCCGTCGGCGACCGCCTCGGGACCGCGGTCGCCTCGGCCGTGGCGCTGGTCGGCGGCGTCGTGCTCGCGATCGCGGTCGTCTGGCGGTACCGCGAGACGCTCACCGCCCGGCTCCCGGCGCTCGTCAGCCCGTGGATCGGCCGGCTCGGTCGGGGGCGGTACGACGCCGCGGCGCTGGAGACCGACCTCACCGGGCGGTTGACCCGCTTCTTCGACGACATCGAGCGCGTCGGGACGGACCGCTGGCGGCTGTCCGTCGTCGTCGCGCTGTCGCTTCTGGGCTGGCTCGCGCAGGCGGTCGCGTTGACGGCGGCGTTCGCCGCGGTGGGCCACGCGATCCCGCCGCACGTGGTGCTCTTCGCCATCCCGCTCGCGAACCTCGCCGGCGCGACGCCCATGCCCGGCGGCCTCGGCGGGATCGAGGCCGCCTACGTGGCGCTGCTCGTGCCGATCACCGGGATCGACGCCTCCGCGATCACGGCCGCCGTGCTCGTGTTCCGCGGCGGAACCTACTGGACGCCGGTCGTACTCGGCGGGATCGTGACCTCGACGCTCGGCGTCCACACGCTCCGGTGACCGGCCGGACCTCGTCGCCGCAGCCGCGCCGCCGACTCGGTCGCTACTCCACCGGCCGGAACCGGAACCCGTCCCACGACTGGCTCTCCGGCTCGCGGATGCCCGCGCCGGGCTCGCGGAGCTCGTCGGCGTAGACGGGCTCGACGCGGTCGCCGATCGCGACGTCGTACGTCCCGCCGTCGGGGTCGTCGGGGTCGGCCGCGACCTGTCCGAGCGCGCGAACCGGCGGGCCGTCGCCCTCGTCCAGCTCGAACTCGACGATGGCGAGCGTGTTCGGCTCGCGGACGCCGGGCGGCGTCGCCGTCGAGGTGGTCCACGTCACGACGCGCGCCTCGCGGTCGCGGAGGTCCACGCTCCCGACCCGCTCCGCGCCGTTCGGTCCGACCGGGTGCGGCGGGTAGGTGACCGTCCCGTCGGCGTACGCCGCCGCCTCGAAGGCCGGCTCCGCGTCGTTTCCGTCGTTCCCGTCGCGTCCGTCGTCCGATTCCGCCGTGTTCGCTTCCGTCGTCGTGTCGTTCTCGCTCATTGGCTTCCCTCCAGGATCGCGGTGGTCACGCAGTTCCCGAACCCGCCGACGTTACACGCGAGGCCGGTGTCGGCGTCGACCTGCCGCGGGCCCGCGTCGCCGGTGACCTGTTTGACTATCTCGTACACCTGCGCGACGCCGCTCGCGCCGAGCGGGTGCCCCTTCGATTTGAGCCCGCCGGAGGTGTTGATCGGGAGGTCGCCGTCGCGGTCGGTGACGCCCGCCTCGACCGCCCTCCACCCCTCGCCCTTCTCGAAGAAGCCGAGGTCCTCAGACTGGAGGAACTCGAGGATGGTGAACATGTCGTGGAGCTCCGCGACGTCGACGTCGTCCGGCCCGATCCCGGCCATCTCGTAGGCGGTCGCCGAGGAGTCGACGACGCCGCCCATCGTGGTCGGGTCCGCGCGCTCGTGGACGACGTGGGTGTCGGTCGCGCCGCCGATCCCGCTGATCACGGCGTACTCGTCCTCGGGGACGTACTCCGCGGCGACCGATTCGGGACAGAAGACGAGCGCCGCGGAGCCGTCGGTGATCGGACAGAAGTCGTACAGCCGGAGGGGGTCGGCGACGACCGGCGAGTCGAGGACCGTCTCGAGGTCGACCTCCTTGCGGAACTGCGCGTGGGGGTTGTCGACCCCGTTTCGGTGGTTCTTCACGGCGACCTTCCCGAGGCTCTCGCGGGGGGCGTCGTAGGTGTCGAGGTAGAGCCGCGCGGTGAGTCCCGCGAACGAGGGGAGCGTGACGCCGTGTTTGTACTCGACGGGATGGGTGAGCGAGGCGATCACGTCGGTCGCCTCCGCGGTGCTTCGGTGGGTCATCTTCTCGCCGCCGACGAGCATGGTGAGGTCCGACGCCCCGGAGGCGACCGACTGCCAGGCGGCGTAGACGCCCGCGCCGCCCGAGGAGGAGGTCTGGTCGATCCGGGCGGTGTATGCCGGCTGGGCCGCGAGGTCGTGGGCGAGCGCGTTCGGGACGCCGGTCTGTCCCTCGAACTCGCCGCTGGCCATGTTCGAGACGTACAGGTGATCGAGGTCGTCGCCGGCGACGCCGGCGTCCGCGAGCGCCGCCTGGCCCGCCTCCGCGAGGAGCTCCCGGACCCACGCGTCACGCTGCCCGAACCGGGTCATCGACGCGCCGATGATCGCTACGCGTTGCATACGTCGGGGTGCGACCGGCACACCAAAAGCGTGCCTCTCCGGGAGCTACGGCCCCGCCGGCGCGCCGCGCGGCCCCGGCCGCCGGCGACGGCGGCGGGCCGGCGGCTCACTCCGTGCGGCGCCCCGCGTGGCCCGGATAGTCGCGCTCGAACCGGGATTCCAGCTCCCCGCGGTCGAGCCGGATCACCACCGGGCGGCCGTGCGGACAGGCGTAGGGGTTCTCACACGCGTCGAGCCGGTCGAGGAGGTCGACGACCCTCCCCTCCGTGAGCGACGTGTTCCCCGTCACGGAGGGGTAACACGCGAGGTCGGCGAGCAGCTCGTCCACCGCGTCCGCCACCGAGTTCCGTCCCGACCCGCCCGCGGCCGAGGCGTCCCCGTCGGCCGATTCGGCGGTCCGGGCCGCGTCCGCGACGAACTCCGCGAGCACGTCCCGGAGGAGTTCGGGATCGAGGGCGGCGTCGAAGACCGCGGGAACCGCCTCGACGACGACCTCGCGTTCGCCCGCGCGCTCGGCGCGGAAGCCGATCCCCGACAGCTCCCCCAGGAAGTCGCCGAACAGCGCCGCCTCCCGCGCCGTCAACTCGATCGTCACGGGTTCCGCGAGCGCCTGAGCGGGGGGGCCCTCCGCGAACTCCCGTTTGAGCCGCTCGTAGTTCACCCGCTCGTCGGCCGCGTGCTGGTCGATCAACACCAAGCCGTCGGGGGCCTCGGCGACGACGTAGGTGTCGTGGAGCTGGCCGAGCACGCGGAGCGGCGGCAGCGAGTCGTACGCGCGCTCGGCGCCCGTCTCCGCGCCGTCGAGGGTCCGCTGGCTCGTCGCGGCGCGTCGGGGCGTCGGATCGGCACCGGCGTCGGCGGGTTCCGCGTCGACGTCGGACGCGAGGTCGGGAGCGTCGGCGACGGGTTCGGAGTCCGCATCGATGGCGAAGTCGGAGTCGGTCTCCGCGTCGCGGTCGGCGGGACCGGAGACGTCCGCGAGCGATCCGTCGGCCGCGTCGATGGGGTCGTCTCCGGCGGTCCCGGCTCCCGCTTCGGCGTCGTCCGCCTGCCAGCTCCGCGGGGAGGGGCGGTCGGGCGCCGGACGACCCGCGTCCCCGCCGCCGCCCGAGGCTCGATCCGAGTCGGCGTCGCGGTCCGCGGTCGCGCCGCCCTCCGATTCTCCCGCGAGACCCTCCACCGACCAGGCGTCCTCGTCGTCCGGGTCGAGCTCCGTCGCCGACGCGGGATCCGGATCGACCCCCGCGGGTTCGGGATCGGCGCTTCCGTCCCCGCTCGGATCGGCTTCGTTCACTTCTGGTTCGTCCGATTCGCATCCGCTGCGCCCGTCCCCAACGCCCGTGCCCCCGACGACCTCGCCGTCCGCGCTCTCGGGGACGACGTCGACCTCGTCGGGGGCGGAGCGTCCGCGCGGCGCGGTCGATCGGATCAGGCCGTGGTCGAGAAGCGCCGCCTCGACGGCCGACTCGACCGCGGCCCTCACGCCGGCCTCGCGGTCGAATCGAACCTCGAGCTTCCGCGGGTGGACGTTCACGTCCACCTCGTCGGGCGGGACCTCGACGAAGAGCACCGCGAAGGGGTACCGGTCGGGCGCGAGCTGGCCGCCGTACGCCTCCAGCACCGCCTCGCGGAGCGCGCCGGCCGTGACGTACCGGTCGTTGACGTACGTCGCGAGGTAGTCGCGGGCCGACCGGGTCGTCTCCGGGTGCGAGACGAGACCGCTGACGCGTTTCACGGGGTTGTCTCCGCCCGCCGCCGACGGGTCGGGTTCCCAGTCGACCGCGACCATCGACTCCGCGACCTCCCGGCCGTACACCGCCAGCACCGCCGACCGGAGGTCGCCGTTCCCCTCGGTCGCGAACGTCTCGCGGCCGTCGTGTTCGAGCGAGACGGCCACCTCGGGGTTCGCGAGCGCGTACCCCGTGACGACCGTGTTGACGTGGTCGAACTCGGTGGTCACCCGCTTGAGGAACTTCTTGCGGGCGGGCGTGTTGTAGAAGAGGTCCTCGACCTCGACGGTCGTCCCCGTCGGACACCCCGCGGGGCGCACCGCGCCGACGTCGCCGCCCTCGACCGTTATCTCCGCGCCCGCCTCGGCGTCGGACGGGCGCGACCGGACCGTGAGCCGCGAGACCGCGCCGACGGTGTATAACGCCTCGCCGCGGAACCCGAGCGTCCCGACGCCGGCCTCGAGATCGTCGATGTCGGCGATCTTCGAGGTGGCGTGTTCGGCGACCGCGGCCTCGAGCTGGTCTTCCGGGATCCCGACGCCGTCGTCGCGGACGCGGATCCCCTCGGTGCCGCCCGCCTCGACCGAGACGGCGACCCGGCTCGCGCCCGCGTCGAGGCTGTTCTCGACCAGTTCCTTCACGACGCTGGCCGGCCGCTCGACGACCTCGCCCGCCGCGATCCGCTGGATCGTCCGCTCGTCCAACCGCTCGATGTCGGGCGGCTCCATCACTGCTCGTGGGTGGGGGCAGCGCGTACTTGAAACCGTCCCCCGAAAGTCGGCGACCCCGACGTGATCCGCCGCGGTGGCGCGTGCCTCCGAGCGGCCGGAGGCCGCGAGGAGACCACGCGAGGGACGCCGCGAGCGGAGCGAGCGGCGAGGTTGGGGAGGTGTGAGGTGCGGTCGCGGTGCGGGGTGGGACTCAACGGGGCAGTCGCGAGGACGACGCTTGACGAAGTAAGCACCACAGACCGTGAACGAAGTGAACGGGCGAGGAGCGCAGCGAGTCACGCGAGTCCTCGCGACTGGGGCTTTGGAGGCGTCTTTCGAGGTCGCGTTCCCCGCTTCGTACCGCCGAGCGAACGGGGCTTGAGAAGCCCGTCACTCGTCCGCGTAGACGATCTCGGCCACCTCCCGCCGCGGTCCGTCCGGATCGTCGTTCTCGTACTTGTAGCGGACGTCCTCCTCCTCGTCGGCGGCGGCCCTGTGCGAGCCGTCACAGAACGGTGTCGACCCCGAGAGCCCGCATCGACAGACGTAGATCAGGCCGTCGTCTCCCATGTCCGTCTCGTCGAGCCGCACCGGCTCCGCCGCCTCGTGTGTAACTTCACGGGCCATACGCCCACCCAGGATCCGCGCCGGAATACGGTTTGTGGGCGCGAAACGCGAGAGACCGGATTCGAACCGGAGGGAGACGATCGGCCTCGCTCCGCTCGGCCGCTGCGACTCCCAGGGCACAAATCCGCTCCTGCTCCCTCGCTCAGTCACTCTGCTCCTTCGCTCAGTGCGCGGGACCGGATTCGAACCGGAACCGGACGTGCTCACTCCGTTGCGCGCGACCGGTAGGATTCGAATCCTCCGTCGCGCATACATGCCTCTCACGTTCGTTCGAGGCAGTATGCGCGGGACCGGATTCGAACCGGCGGACCCCTACGGGATAGCGTCCTAAGCGCTACGCCTTTGGCCTGGCTCGGCAACCCGCGCGCGGTAGCCAGTAGGCGAAACCGATTCAAGAACCTGACGAACGCCGGGGCGAATCCGGAGCCCGCGACCCCTTTTTGTACCCCGACCCCCAACGAGGGGGCATGTACCGGGCGAGTGACCGCGTCGACAACGCCGAGTGGATCGACCGCCTCGAGGACGCCTGCGCCGACCTCGACCTCGACGACGACGCCTGCGCGACCGCGACCGACCTCTTCCTCTCGGAGATCCCGGACGAGGAGCGCTCGAAGCCCGCGACCGCCGCCGCCAGCCTCTACGCCGCCGCGCTGATCCGCGGCCAGGAGCGCCCCCAATCAGCCGTCGCCGACGCCCTGGACGTCTCGCGGCTCTCCGTCCAGCAGCGCTGGAAACCCCTCCTCGAGAACGCCGGGTTCTCGCCGCCGACGTGGTGACGGCGTTCATCGGAGGACCCGCCGACTCGCCTCGGCGCGACGCGGTCTCTCACCTCGGCGTCGCCACGACCCCGAGGTGGTCCTCGTGGAACCGGTCGAGCCGCTGGGTCTCGATCACCTCGTAGGTCCCCTCGAGCTCCGCGAGCACCTCGGCGAACACGTCGGCCGGCTCGGCGGTGACGTCCTCGCTGCGTGCCTTCACCGCCAGCAGCAGCCGCCCGTCGTCGGCGAGGAACCGGGCGTTCCGCGTCGCCACCGCGGCCTGTCCGCGGGTCGCGACGTCCTGGACGATCGCGTCGACCCCGCTCTCGACGACGTGGGCGTACGTCTCCGGCTTTCGGGCGTCCTTCAGGAGGGGAAACAGCCGATCGCGGGCCTCGGCCACCTCGAGGAGGTCCCGCGTCGGCCGCGGCGCGAACTCCACGGCGTACGTCGGGCCGGCGAAGTCGGCGACGTGGCTCGCGGTCGTCCCCGAGGCCGCGCCGAGGTACAGCACAGTCTCGCCGCCCGAAAGGCCCGTGTCGAAACCGAGCTCGAACATCCCGCCGAGCTTCGACCGCTCGGGGTCCCACGCGCGCCACTCGCCGTCGGTCGGCTCGCCGTAGACGGGCGGGCCGCGGGTCGCGAGCCGCGTCTCGCCGTCGATCTCGCGGCGCTCGACGCCGGCGGGAAGCGAGTCACTCATCGTCGACCTCCGCGCCGCCGTCCGCGTCCGCCCGTGCCCGGATCGTCGCCATCCGCTCGCGGAGGTCCTCGTGGAGCACCTCGCGGTACTCCCCCGAGTAGTGGTCCGCGCGCGCCGCGAGCGCCAGCTTCCCCGCGAGCGCCCGCGCTGCCGACCCGCGGTCCTCGGGCCGGGTCCCGCGGACGAACTCGTGGGTGTAGATGATCCCGTGTTTCGGCGAAGGGGCCCGTCCGGAGAGGTGCGCGAACAGCGCGTCCTCCGCGCCGAGCACCTGGACGGTCCCCGAGGGCTTCCTCGCCAGCGACTCCAGCCCGCCAGCGAGCGCGATCAGCCGCGCCGCGAGCTCCGGACCAGCCATGTCGGCGAGGTTCGGCGCGACCGCGGGCGCGACCCGGTCGATCGTCGCCGCGAGTTCGTCCCGCTCGTCCGCGAGCGCGGCCGCACGCGAGGCCAGCGAGATCACCCGCCGGTCGATCCCGTCGTCGGGCTTCCGGTCGGCGATCGCGCGGGCCCCCGCGATCCCGGCGTCGACGCCGTCGAATCGACTCCCCGCCCACTCGACGGCCCGCTCCGCGAGCTCGTTCGCGACGCGCTCGCAGTCGTCCATCGCGCGGACGGCATGGATCAGCTGCCGGTCGTCCGCGCGCTCGCGCTCCGCGACGGCCTCGCGGGTCGCGTGGAGCGTGGCCTCTCGGAGCCGGTCGTAGTAGTCGTCGGCGTCGTCCGCGAAGCCGGACTCGACCGCGAGGCGCGGCCAGTCCGCGGGCGACTCGACGCTCCCGCCGTCGATCGCGTCGCGGGCGGCGCCAGGGTCGTCCGGCGGAACGGAGGCGAACCAGCCCGCGTCGCTCTCGTCGGTAGTCATACTCGGAGAACTGCGGCCGAACTCGTATATGCGTCCCGGTGTGTCGACCGAGGATCCCTCGCCGTCCGACGCGGCGAGGGGGACGGTCGCCCGCCTCAGGCGGTCGAGTCGCTCGCGTCCGCGTCGTCGTCCGTCGGAACCGGACCGTCCCCGGACCGGAGACCGCCGAGGAGGTCGCACTCGCCGACCCGCATCTCGCCGACCGTCGCGCCGGCGAGGCCGCCGAGCGCGCCGCCGGTGCTCGCGGCGTTGCGGTTCGCCAGCCCGCCGATCGCGGCCCCGAGGGCCGCGCCGACGGCCGCGTACTTCGCCCGTGAGATCGCGGTTCTGATTCGTCCCATACCCGAACTACTCGGTTGGCTTACAAAAGTCTGTCCGTCGGGTGGCCGAGAGCGGCCGGTTCGCGGACGTCGCCGTCGCACGCTCCCGGCGACCCTCCGCCGACCCGGCCGATCACTCGCGGGCGATCGGGGTCGTCATACAGTGGAGGCCGCCGGCCCCGTTCGTGAGCGCGGCTCGGGGGATCCCGACGCCGTCGGGCAGGATCTCCACGCCGCGCTCGCGGAGCGCCTCGATCGTGGGGTTGTCCTCGGGCCGGTACGCGCCGTCCTCGTCCGGCTCGTACAGCGGGATCACGGTGCCGTCGTCGATCGCGAGGAAGTTGGTCGGCCAGCGCTCGCCGTCGGCGACGTCGATCACGTCGAAGCCTCTCTCGTCGCGCACGTACTCCAGGGTCGAGGTCGTGTGGCTGTGCTCGTAGACGTCGCCGTCCCTGCGATAGACGTCGACGTCGGCCGCCTCGGCCAGGTCGGCGTCGAGCACGGCGAGCCCCTCGGCGGCGATGTTGAACCAGCCGAGCAGATGCATCACCCGCGAGCCGAGCCCGCGGTCGACGCGGAACCGCCGGTCGGCCTCCAGCGGGGCGCGGACGAGCCCGAACTCGTCGTAGCCGACCGCCCCGTCGGCCATGAGCCGTTCGCCCGCCTCGTAGCTGGTCCGGATGACGCGTTCCTCGCCGTCGACCTCGGCCGAGACGCCGAGCAGCGCGAACTCGCCCGCGGGCATGAACTCGCCGCCCTCGAGCGGCTCGCCGGTCATCTCGTAGCGGAGGTCGGCGCCGATCGACTCCCAGGCGCGTTTCACGATCGGCTCCTCCCGCCGGCGGACCGGTTTCGACATGTGACAGAGGATCGGCCCCCGGTCCCCGACGATCGTCGTGTCGCGCTGGAAGTAGACGTTGGAGACGGGCGTGTCGAGCGTCATCGACGCGCCGTCGGTCCCGCCGTCCGCCGTCGTCTCGGGCGCCAGGCGCGGTCGCGAGAGGACGATCTGGAGCTTCTCGCGGGGCGAGAAGGAGGCGAGCACGTCGTCGATCCGGCCGACCTCGCCGTCCTCGAGTGTCTCCCGCGTCAACTCGTCGAGCGCGTCGCCGGCGAGGTCGTCCGCCAGGCGGTGGACGTCGACGTGCGTCGACTCCAGGGTGTCGACGAGTTGTTCGTGTTCCCGGCGCGCCTGCTCGGGCGGGACGTGGTCCTCGAACAGGTTCGCCTCGGGCGCGAGGCTCCCCGACCACAGCTCGAGTCCCGGCGTGTGGACCCTGACCGCCGAGAGCCGTTCCCACTCCGCGCGGACCGAATACTCGGACATACCTGCGAGTCGCCGGGGGGCTCGAAAAAGCTCCCGGCCGCGGTCACTGGAGCCGCTTCGTCGTCTCGACGAGCGGGTGACGCGCGTAGTCGACGACCTCGATGTCGGCGATCGACTCCAACCCCTCCTTCTCCGCGGTCTTCGCCATGCCGAGGTCGACCGGACTCCGCGTGACGATGACGTACGCGTCCATCGTCTCGATCCCCATGTCGTGGGCGGCCATCACGCGGTGGTGGCCGTCCGCGAGGTGGAGGACGCCGTCGTTGTCGATGACGACGAGCGGCTCGGCGAGTCCCCGGTCCAGCTCGTACTGTCTTCCCTCGAGCTCGTCGGCGTACACCCGCGCCTGCGTCGGCGTGAGGTCGTCGAGGCGAACCTCGCGGCGCTCCTCCTCGAGGGCGACCCCGTGGATCTGTTCGAGCGTACGCATCAGCTTGCCGACCTTGCCGGGGGTCGCCCGCTCGATCTGTGAGCGAACGACGTCCGTGTTCGAGATGATCCCGACGAGGTTGTCGGCGTCGTCGACGACCGGGAGCTTCTGGATCCCCGACCGGAGGATGACGCGGGCCGCGTCGGTGACCTTCATGTCGGGGTGGGCGACTATCAGGTCCTCCGACATCACCGTGAACACGGGAGCGTCGTCGTCGGCCAGGAGCAGGTCGCCCGCCGAGACGAACCCCTCGACGGTCCGTCCCTGTGTGACGGGGAACCCCTTGTGACCCGCCGTCTCGACCATCCGCTTCGCGACCGACGCCACGTCGTCGTCGGGGCTGACGGTCTCGACGTCGCGAGTCATGTACTCGCCGACCGTCGGCTTTCCGGACATACCACTCGGTAGTTCTCGGCCGTACAAAAAGGGGACGGGAACGACCGCGGTCGCGAGCGCCGGCGGCCGGGACGCGTCCGGGCGCGGGAGCGGTCGCGACTACTGCGGGCTCGGGCTCGAGGGACCGGAGACGCCCTGGTCTTTCAGCGCCGAGCCGGTGATCGACTTGAGCCGGGAGACGAGCGAGTCCTTCTCGGCTTCGCCCTCCAGGGCGATGTCGAGCACCTCGCTGATGTGGCTCACCGGGATGACCTCGATCATGTCCTCGTACTCCTCCTCGATCATGACGTCCTGTTCGTTCGCCTGCGGGATGATCACCCGCGTACAGCCGGCCTTCGCGGCCGCCTCGATCTTGTGGGTGACGCCGCCGACGGGGAGCACGTCGCCCCGCACCGACAGCGAGCCGGTCATCGCGAGGCTCTGGTCGACGCCGACGTCCTCCAGCGCGCTTATCACGGCGGTCGCGACCGTGATCGACGCGCTGTCCCCGTCGACGCCCTGCTGGCCCGCCTGGACGAACTGGATGTGGATGTCCATCTCGGAGATGTTCTCGTCGGAGAACTTCTTGATGATCGCCGAGACGTTCGAGACCGACTCCTGGGCCATCTCCTTCAGCTGGCCCGTGGCGATGACCTCGCCGGGCCCCTGCGAGGGGGCGACCTCGGCCATCACGGGGAGCATGATCCCGGAGTCCTCGCCCATGACGGCGAGGCCGTTGACGCGGCCGACGACGTAGCCGTCCGAGACCTGGAGCTCGTAGTCCTTCCGGCGCTCGATGAAGTCGTCGGCGAGCTGCTGTTCGATGGAACGGGAGCGGCCCTTGGCCTGGAGCACGTGCTCGCGGGTGGTGAAGTCGGCGTCCTCGCCGCGGGCGATGTCGCCGGCGACCCGCACGAGCCCGCCGAGGTTCCGGAAGTGAAGCGTCAGGTGGCCCTTCCGGCCGGAGCGACGCTTGGCCTCGAGGATGACCTCCTCTATCGCCTCCGCCGTGAACTCCGGCAGACGGCCGTCCTTCGCGACCTCCTGGGCGATGAAGCGCACGTACTGGCGGCGCATCTTCGGGGTGTCCTCGATGGTGTCCTCCATGTACACCTCGTAGCCGTACCCCTTGATCCGGGAGCGCAGCGCCGGGTGCATGTTCTCCATCGCGTCGAGGTTCCCGGCCGCGATCATGACGAAGTCCGTCGGGACGGGCTCGGTCTGGACCATCGCGCCCGAGGAGCGCTCGGACTGGCCCGTGATCGAGAACTCGCCCTCCTGGATCGCCGTCATGAGGTGCTGCTGGCTCCGGATGTCGAGCGTGTTGATCTCGTCGATGAACAGCACGCCCTTGTTGGCCTTGTGGATCGCGCCGGCCTCGACGCGGTCGTGGCTCGGCGTCTCCATCCCGCCGGACTGGAACGGGTCGTGCCGGACGTCGCCGAGCAGCGCGCCGGCGTGGGCGCCCGTCGCGTCGCGGAACGGCGCGGACTTCGTGTCCGCGTTGTTCACGAGCAGGTTCGGGATCATCGCGTCCGAGCCGCGGTTCAGGTAGCGGAAGACGAGGTAGACGACCCCGGCGGCGATGATGCCGACGAGGATCTGGCCGACGATGATGAGCGCGTAGCCCAACACGACGGCGATGATGATCCACATGAGGAGCGACCGCATCTGGTTGCGCTTGCGGGCCTCCTCCTTGTGGGCGTCGACGATCTGTTCGCCCTTGCCGGCCGGGACGGTCCGGACCTTCGGCTTGTTGCCGTCGTCGGGGTTGTGGTACACCAAGACGTCCTGGAGCTCCTCTTTGGGGAGCAGCTCGGACATCGCCTTCGCGAGCATCGACTTCCCGGTACCGGGCGAGCCGATCATCATCACGTGGCGGCGCTGTTTGGCCGCCTTGATGATCACGTCGCGGGCGTGCTCCTGGCCGATGACCTGGTCGACGAGCCGGTCGGGGATCGATATCTCGGAGGTGGTGTCGATCTTGAGCCCGCCGAGGAGGTCGTCCTCGTCGGGGTCCTCCTCGATCTCCGCGCCCTCGACCTCGACGGTGCTCCCGAGGTCGTCGATCCCGCCGTCGTCGCCGGCGTCGACGATCTCGTCCGGGGGCTCCGGCGGCGTGGGCGACTCCCCGCCGTCGTCCGGCGAGACGCCGTTCTCCTCGGCCGGGGAGCCGTCGTCGGACGTCTCCTCCTCGACCGGAGCGACTTCGGGCTGGCGGAACCCGTCGTCGGTCGGTTCCGGCCCCGTGTGATCCACCTCGTCCCCGGACCGGTCCCGGCGGCGCTCGTCGGGCGCGTCCTCGCCGTTCCCGTCCGGGTTCCGGGCGTCCTCCTCGGCCCCGTCCGGCGCGGCGTCGTCCGGGGGCGAGGCGTCCTCCTCCGGCGGGTCGTTCGTGTCCTTCTCGTTGCTCATAGAATCGGTATCCGTTATCCGAACGGAAGGGTCGGCTACTGATATACTTTCTCCCCGCGGGCATCACGCCCCGACGCTTCAAACCCCTGATATCGGCGTATAACGCCCGTTTCAGCCGCCGTCCGGGTCCCACGGGGTTTATAAATTCCGGCGGCGCATCCCCTATCCATGCGGGGCTTCTACATCGGGCGGTACCAGCCGTTTCACGACGGCCACCGACACATGGTCGAGGAGATAGCGGAGGAGGTCGACGAGCTGGTGTTGGGGATCGGTTCCGCCGGCGACTCGCACACGACCCGCAACCCGTTCACCGCGGGCGAACGCGTGATGATGGTGACGAAGGCGGTCGAGGACCTCCCGGTCACGGCCTACGTGGTTCCCATCGAGGACCTCGACCGCAACTCGGTGTGGGTGAGCCACGTCCAGAGCATGACCCCGCGGTTCGACGTGGCGTACTCGAACAACCCGCTCGTCGTGCGGCTCTTCGAGGAGGCCGGCGTCGAGGTGCGCCAGTCGCCGATGTTCCGCCGGGACGTCCTGGAGGGGACCGAACTCCGCGAGCGGATGATCCGCGGCCGCGACTGGAACGCCCTCGTCCCCGACGCCGTCGCCGACGTGATCGAGGAGGTCGGCGGCGTCGAGCGCATCCGTCGGATCGCCGAGACCGACACGAACGGCGACGAGCCTTCGGACCAGTAGGCCGCGACCGACCGCGCTCGGGCGGCCGCGCGCGTCATCGGAAACCGCTCTCCGCCGCCCTCGGCATTTAAGAAGCCGCCGGCCCGCGGATCGGGCATGATCACGCTCACCTCCGATTTCGGATCGCCGTATCCCGCCGCGATGAAGGGCGTCATCCGCCGCCACACGGACGCCGAACTGATCGACGTCGCCCACGACCTGCCCCGCGGCGACCCGCGGGCGGCCGCCTTCTGGCTCCGGTTCGTTCTCCCGGAGTTCCCGCCCGCCGTCCACTGCGCGGTCGTCGACCCCGGCGTGGGAACGGGCCGCGACGCGCTCGTCGTCCGCGCCGGCTCCCACGCGATCGTCGCGCCCGACAACGGGCTCGCGATGCCGGCGGCGCGGGCGCTGGCGGGCGACGAAGCGGAGATCGAGGCGTGGAGCATCGCGGTCGGGACCCCGGCGAGCGAGACGTTCCACGGCCGCGACGTGTTCGCGCCGGCCGCCGCGCGCGTCCGGGAGTCCATCGACGAGGGATCGACCGACTCCGAAACCGTCGCCGACGCGCTCGCGGCGATGGACGACCTCTCGCCCGCGAGCGACCCCGTCGACCTGGTCTTCCCGGAGCCGAGCGTCGAGCGCGACGAGACGGGCGACGTCGCGGCCGTCGACGGCGAGGTGCTCGCGATCGACCGGTTCGGGAACGTCATCACCAACGTTCCCGGCGCGATGGTCCGCGGCCGCGACTGGATCCGCGTCGACGGCGACCTCACGCCGGTGGCGGAGACGTTCGGCGCGGTCGAGCCCGGCGAGCGGCTCGTCACCGTCGGGAGCCACGGCTACGCGGAGTGCGACGTCAACGACGGCCGCGGCGACGGCGCGTTCGACCTGCGGCCGGGCGACGCGGTGCGGTTCGTCGCCGACAACGTCAGCCTGTGATCCGGAGGGGAGAGACGGGACCGTCCGGGATCACAGCTCGACGCCGGAGGGGATCAGGCTCTCGCTTCGGAGCAGGTTCCCCTCGTGGTCGTACACGAGGAACGTCTCCTTGTCGTAGCTGGCGAGCCGCTCGCCGTCGAGGTCGATCTCGACGCGGTAGCGCGCGTCGTCGCCGGTCGCGTCGACCGACTCGCGGGCGGCGCGGATGAAGGGGAGCACGTCGTCCGCGCTCTCGTTGAGTTCGAGGACGAAATCGCCCGTGAACCGGTTCGTCACGCCGACGACGCCCTCGGCGTCGCCGCTCTCGAGCGGCTCGCGGAGACGGAACGCCACGTCGATCTCGGACGCGGAGAGCAGCTCGCCGTCCGCGTCCGAGAGCCGGTCGCGCAACAGCCCCTCCGGTCCGTGGAAGTCGATGCGGACCAGCGGGGTCGTCGGCTCGCCGGCGTCCTCGGCGACGCCCTCGACGGTCAACTCGAAGTAGTCACGCCGCATTTCCTGTCCGACGGTTAGCGGTCCGACCGTATGAACGTAACGGGCACGCCGCGGAGCCGCGCGCTCGCAGTTTCGATAATCGACGGGGTCCTTTTAACTCGAAGCCGCGTGTACACCGCTAACGACAGATGGCGGGAGACGCATCGGCGGAGGGCACGCGCGCGGAAGGGACGGGGGGCGCCGTCGGGGCGCTCCGCCGACGCCTCGAGCGCACGTGGGAGATGCTCCGGGGTTCGGAGCTCGCGGTCCGCCCGTTCAGGCCCGACGAGGACGGCCCGCTCGCCGCCTTCACCGCGCCGCCGGACGAGCGCGAGGTCGACCGCTACTGGGTGAACGCGCCGTACGCCTACGTCGTGATCACCTACGACGAGGTCGAGAGCGAACACCGCTACTACGCGGTCGAGCCCGCCCTCGACGAGTTCGAGCGGGAGCTGCTCGACCGCGTCGCCGACGACATCCGGGACCCGCTCCTCTACCGCGAGGGAACGGGTCGGACGGACGAGGAGACGCTCCGGACGGAGCTCCGGTCCCTGCTCGAGGGATACGGCGTCGAGGCCGGGATGGACACGTTCCACGCGCTCGCGTACTACCTCTACCGCGACTTCCGCGGGTTCGGAAAGGTCGACCCGCTGTTGAACGACGGCCACATCGAGGACGTCTCCTGTGACGGGTACGACCTCCCGATCTTCGTCTACCACGACGAGTACACCGACGTCGAGACGAACGTCTCGTTCCCGAAGGCTGAGCTCGACAACTACGTCATCCGGCTCGCCCAGCAGTCCGGCCGCCACGTCTCCGTCGGCGACCCGATGGTCGAGACGACGCTCCCGGACGGCTCGCGCGCCGAACTCGCGCTCGGCGAGGAGGTCACCCCGCGCGGGTCGGCGTTCACCATCCGGCAGTACGCCGACGAGCCGTTCACGCCGATCGACCTGGTCGAGTACGGAACCTTCTCGATCGAGCAGATGGCGTACTTCTGGCTCTGTATCGAGCACAACAAGAGCCTCATCTTCGCGGGCGGGACCGCCTCCGGCAAGACGACCTCGATGAACGCGGTCTCGATGTTCGTCCCGCCGCGCGCGAAGGTGCTCTCGATCGAGGACACCCGCGAGCTCTCCCTGTACCACGACAACTGGCTCTCCTCGGTCACCCGCGAACGCCGCCACGAGGGCAACGACATCGACATGTACGACCTGCTGCGGTCGGCGCTGCGACACCGCCCCGAGTACATCATCGTCGGCGAGGTCCGCGGCGAGGAGGCGATCACGCTGTTCCAGGCGATGAACACGGGTCACACGACGTTCTCGACGATGCACGCCGACTCGATCGAGACGGTGATCAACAGGCTCGAGAACGACCCGATCAACGTCCCGCGGGCGATGGTCCAGTCGCTCGACATGCTCTCCGTCCAGACGCTGACGCGCTCGGACGACCAGCGGGTCCGCCGGGCGAAGACCATCGGCGAGATCGGCGGCATCGACCAGCGGACCGGCGAACTCGACTACTCCTCCGCGTTCGAGTGGCAAGCGGAGACCGACGAGTTCCGGCGTAACGACTCCGTGCTCCTCGAGGAGATACAGTCGGAGCGGGGGTGGTCCCGCTCGGAACTCCTTCGGGAGGTCGACCGGCGCGAGCGGTTCCTCGAGCTGCTCTCCGCGCTCGGCGTGAACGGATACAGACAGTTCACGGCGCTCGTCAACGAGTACTACGCGGACGCCGACCGGGTGATGGAGCGGCTCGAGGAGCGGGCCGACACGGACGACGGCGCCGACGCGGATGACGGAAACGGCGGCGTCGGCGCGGACGACGGCGCCGACGACGGCCGGTCCGGGATCCGGGACGGATGATCGCGTACCTCCCGCTCGCCGCCGCGGTCGCCTGCTGTCTCGCGCTCGCGGCGTCGCGGGCGTTCCCGCGGGCGGACCTGGCCGTCACCAGGCTGTCGCTGTCCGTCTTCGGCGACTACGTCGCGAGCCGCGAGCGCAGACAGCGCGAGCGCGACCTGATGCGTGCCGCCCACGTCGGGGGCACACACCGGGAGTACGCCTCGAGAACGCTGCTCTACGCCGCCGTCCTCGGCGTCGCCGGGAGCGTGATCGGCGTCTATCTCGCCGCCGCGGTCCTGACCGCGCTCGCGGTCGGCGGCGACGGCCTGCGCGAGCTCCTGTCGGGACAGCCGTCCGTGGTGGCCGGACTGACGGGGGTGACGGCGGTCGGGCCGGTCGAGCTGTTCGCCCTCCTCGCGGTCGTGTCGGCCGCCGTGGGCGCGGCGCTCGCGGGCGGCGCGTACTACGCCCGGTGGACCCTGTTGAGCCAGCGGGCGAGCGCCCGTGCCGTCGAGATCGACGCGACCCTTCCGCGGACCGTGGCGTTCGTGTACGCGCTCTCGCGGTCGGGGATGCCGTTTCCCCGAGTGATGGACACGCTCGCCGAGAACGAGGGGGTGTACGGCGAGGCCGCCACGGAGCTGTCGGTCGCGGTCCGCGAGATGAACGCGTTCGGGACCGACGTGTTGACCGCGCTGCGACACACCGCGCGGCGGACCCCGAGCGACGACCTCTCGGAGTTCGCGGAGAACCTCGCGTCGGTCCTGGGGACCGGGCGGTCGCTGTCGACGTTCCTCAACGCCCAGTACGAGCGCTACCAGGAGGAGGCGGAGTCGAAACAGGAGCAGTACCTCGAGCTGCTCTCGACGTTCGCGGAGGCGTACGTCACGACGCTCGTCGCCGGGCCGCTGTTCTTCATCACCATCCTCGTCGTGATCGGGCTCGTCCTGGAGGACACGCTCCCGCTCCTGCGCGTCGTCGTCTACGTCGCGGTCCCGCTCGCGACGTTCGGGTTCGCGGTGTACGTCGACAGCATCACCCAGGGGGTCGGGGGCACCCGGCAGGTCCGGCCGTCCGGGACGCCCCACGGTCACGCCGCCGGCCCCGACGAGGACGGCGACCGCGACGCCCCTGACGGCAACGGCGACGACGGGCCGGCGACGGGACCCGCGGCGTCGGCCGCGCCACGCTTCGACGGGGGGGACGTCGCCGACCGGTGGCGGACGAGCCGCGAGCGGCTGCGGGCGTACGACCGGTTCCGCACGGTCCGCGCGTGGGCGAACTCGCCGGTCGAACACGTGCTGCGGTCGCCGGAGGCCGTCCTCGCCGTCGCCGTGCCCGTCGCGGTCCTCGGGGCGGCCGCCGTCGTCCACCCGCTGTCGGTCGGCGGCGCGACGGAGGTCGTCGCGCAGATCGACGCCCCGATCGTGGGCGCGTCCGCGTTCGTCCTCGCCGCCTACGCGCTCGTCTACGAGGTCAGGAAGCGTCGGATCCGTCGCATCGAGGCGGCGATACCCGACTTCCTCGACCGGCTCGCCAGCGTCAACGAGGCGGGGACGTCGGTCGTCGCGAGCATCCGTCGCGTGGCCGGAAGCGACCTCGAGGCGTTGACGGCCGATCTCGAACGAACCAGACGCGACGTGGACTGGGGCGCCGACGTGACCTCGGCGCTGTACCGGCTGGAGCGGCGGGTCGCCTCGCCGATGACGTCGCGCGCGGTCGTGCTCGTGACGAACGCGATGTACGCGAGCGGCGACGTCGCGCCAGTCCTCCGGATCGCGGCCGACGAGGCGCGGGCGACGTGGACGCTGCGCCGGGAACGGAGACAGGTGATGCTGACGTACCTCATCGTCATCTACATCTCGTTTCTGGTGTTCCTCGGCGTGATCGCGGCG
>NZ_NHPJ01000129.1 GCF_002252985.1 Halorubrum halodurans
CTGGGGGACGCTCGAGCGCACCTCGGGCGGCGGAGGCGGGCTCCTCGGTGGGGGCGGCGGGAACCTCCCGATCGTCGGTGTCCTCGTCATCGCGGGGGCGGTGTTGTTCCTGACTAAGGAGGACTAGCGGATGACCGCAACACAACCGACGAAACGCCGATACTCGCGCCGGGGGGTAATGAGAAAAACCGCGCTCGGGATCGGCGCGTTCGCTGGTGCCGGAGCGGTCGGCTCGTCGACGGCGGCGGCACAGTCCGCGGGCGAGGTCGCGAAGACCGCGGCGATCTATGCGTTCGGTGGACCGGCCGCGGCCGCGGTCGCCGCGTACGGCTACGTTGTCGGCGGTCCGGATGATTCGGAGGTGGCCGACTCGCTCGAGTGGCAAACACACGTCGACGAGTTCACTCGGGCTCGCGAGGATCAACTGATGCTGGAGCAGACGATCGCCTCGTTGAAGCGTGACGTTCAACTCGTCGGGAACAAGGCTCGCGAAGAAGCCATCTTTCGCATTTACGAGCAGGCCGTCGATTCAGGTTCTGAGTCCGATGCGACGACGGCGGCAGAAAACGCGATAGATGAAACGTACGCGACTGTTGAACGAGCGGTGATCAACAGTTGGAATATCAGGGCTAATCGGGTGAAGGCTGTGGCGTCGATGCTTGGTGTTGCCTCTGACTCGTGGAGGTTTGAATCTCGAGGGTATGAGGTGGACCAGCCTGATCCGGGAACCCATAACGCAGACGTGACTTTTGACGGGATCACTTCCTCAAGTCACACGCTGCTTGATGGTTCGTCGATGGGTTATATGTCTGCGCGTGAGGTTTTCGACGGGAACAACGGGCTATCTGTCTCCGACGCCGACCCCGTTACTCGCGGTCAGGAGCCTGCTGATAAGGAGTGGTACAAACAGGTTCACTCGCTGTATTGGACCAAGCCTGATTATACGAATTATGATACTGTTGATTCTCCGCTTGATGTGTCTTATGAGAGGGTAGAGGCCCTGATAACTCCGAAGTGGGCAAAGGTCTTCCGTGATTTGTATAACGCACATAGTACCCTGATGGGTGAAGTGTCGTCGATGGTTTCGACGTACTACCAACCCGCAAAAGACGGCGAGGTGGATCTTACCCAACTCCAGGGACCGGCGTACCTCGCCGAGACGGCGAAGAACGCGAGCGACTTCCAAGAGGCGACGATGGCCCTCCGGTCGATGGGGTTCAAGATCGCCGAGCAGGCATCGGTCCTGTCGGTTCAGGTCGACGGCTCGCAATCCGAGTACGACGGTCGGCTCGCACGGACGGTTCAGTCACCGGATCCGCTCCCGGTCGAAACCGAGATCCTCCCGTCGAACGTTCCGGGTTCGATCTACGGCGCGATCAACGTCGAGGACGCGGACGGGAACCGAACCGGCGAGATCGTCGAGATCACCAATCCGTTCACGATCGTCGAGGCGGAAGGCGGGGTTTCCGAAGTCACGTTCAAGAGCCGGCAACTCGCCGAATCCGACACGACGAGCGAGGAGATCGAGACGATCTTTCGGGAGAACTACGAGGCGAACAAGGAGGCGGAGGAGAACGTCTACGACACGGCGACGGGCAACGACGGCGGTGGCGGCGGAGCCGGTGGGTTCCTCCCCGAGGATCAGAACTGGGGGACGATCGCGCTCGGAGCCGGAGCCCTCGCGATCGGCTGGGGCTACCTGACCGGGGGGGACGAATAGCATGGCCGTGACCCCCATCGGGATCGCGATCAACGCGATCACTCGGACGATCGGCCCACTCGGACAGATCGCCTTCGTCGCGATCGCCGCGTTCGCGCTCGCCGCGTTCCTCGGCTACGACCCGATCGCGATCGCGGAGTCGTGGATACAGACGCAGATCCGCGGTATCGTGGGGGTCTAATGGTCCGCCTTCTCGTCTTTTGTGTTGCGGTTTCGATACTCGCTTGTGTTGCGGTCGGCGGCGCGGCCGCGACCGGGACCGGACCGGGGATCGAAGTGAACACGACGGCGGACGCCCCCGAGCCGGAGACGTACGCCCAGGAGATCGACCCGGAGACGCAGCTCGTCGAGTGGAGTTATAACGACGAGCGGGAAGGGTTCGAACTCCGTTTTCAGACGAACAAGTCGACGCGGGTCACCCTCACCGAGGCGGTCCAGTTCTCGGAGGGAGCCGGGTCCGGACGGATCTATCAGCAGCGACTCCCGGAGGGAACGAGCGACGTCTTCGTGAAGGTGCCGCGCCGCGGCGGGCAGGCGGCCGTCACCATGACCACGCCGGCGTCGATCGAGCGGAACACGTTTAGCTACGTGTCGACCGGGCAGACGACGCCGAACCGCCCGCCGATCACCTACGGCCGGGTTCAGCTCATCGTCCTCCTTACCGCGATCGGCTCGGCGGGGATGGCGTTCGGCATCGTCAAGAGACGCCGCGAGGACGAGGAACGGAGCTACCGGAGGGTTCTATGATCGGCGAGTGGATCCGGTCGCACGCGCGGATCGTCGCGGGAGCCGGGCTCTTGTACGTTGGCGCGGCACAGACCGGGCGGATCACGCCCGTGTGGGAAGTGCCGGGATTCGGCGTCGTCGCGATGGCGGGCGTCGTCGCCGCGATCGCGGGCTACCTCTCGGCCGGGAAGATCAACCAGCTACTCCCCGAGGAGGAGGGGATCTACGTCGTCGCGTTCGAGTCGAGCGACGAGACGGGCGGCGCGATCTACGAGTTGAGCGAAGACCAGTTCAACGCGATGGAAGTCCACGCCGGGACGCTCTTCGAGTGGCCGACCGCGAAGCGCGTCTACGAGGTGAAGGAGTACCGTCCCGAGGAGAACGTCGCCGTGGCGAACTGGCGGGAATCCGTCGCCGGGAGCCAGCTCGCCGGCGACGCCCTGGTGGTCGACGCGATGGATCAGATCGCCGAACTCCGCGACGAGTTCGAGCCTGAGGCGAGGAAGTCGCGCCGGCTCCAGCGACGGATCCGGTCGATCGTCCGCCGGCTCGATCGCCGTCGCATGATGGACCAGCAGGAGATCCTCGATCCGACCACGACGCCGTCGTTCGGTGACGACGACGCGACCGTGTCGGCAGTCGTCGAGGAGGAGCTGCCGGAGGACCTCAAGCCGGAGTCGATGAAGGCGGGCGACGGTCCCGCCGCGGAGACGAACGGTCACGACGAGACGATCGGCTTCGAGCTGCTGGATGAAGCCGAGGCGCTATCGATGGAGGACGCCAACTAATGGGAAACGACAAGACGGGAGCGTACGCGGCCGCCGAACTGGGATCGAAGCTCCGCGGTGAGGATCCGGGCGAGAACGTCCGGTCGTTCGCCGGGCTCATCGACGACCGGCGGACGCTCGCGCTTCTCAACTACTACGACGGGTTGATAGACGACCCGATCGAGGAAACGGAGATCGGCCGGCTCATCATCCAGAACGCGGCGACCCGGACGATCGACGAGGCGGTCCGACACGGCTCGGTGTCGCAGATGAAGTCCGCGACCGGGCTCACGGGTCAGGAACGCGACGGCGGCGACCTGTACGCGGCGGCGGCGAACGAACTCACGCACGAGGGCGCGATCGGGCTCGTGTTCGGCTCGCCCGGATCCGGCAAGACCGCGACCACGCTCGACGTGGCCCAGTCGTGGAAGGTCCGCACGGGCGGGTCGCTCATCGGAAACACGTCGTGGGACGGCTACGATCGAGTGGTCCGGTCAGACCGGGAGATGCTCGAGGCGATGGCGAACATCGAGGGACCGGTGCTGGCAGTCCTCGACGAGATCGCCCAGGAACTCTCCGGGTTCGGGAGCGGGAACAAGGCCGCCGAGCAGTTCTCGGACTCCCTGCTATTCATCCGCAAGAAGGAGGCGGATCACGGTCCGCATCCGAAACGCGGATCGGTGCTTCTCGTCGGGCACACGCGGACGAAGACGGCGAAGTCGATCCGGCGGGTCGCGTCGTTCGCGATCAACAAGCCGAGCCGGAGCGATCCCGGCGTCGCCCGGCTGCTCGAGAGCGAAGGCGGGAAAGACGAGTTCACCGAGGCGGGCGACTACAAGGGGCTCACGGACACGGCCGAGAACTATCCGGAACACGAGGCGTCGGAGTTCGACATCATCCTCGAGGACGACGAGGACGGTGAGGACGTGGTCGACGCGGCCGACCTGAAACGCGAGGAGGCGATCGACAAGGCGATCCGCGCGGTGGAACGTCACGGGATGACCTACGCCGACGCCGGCGACCTGGTCGGTTACTCCGCGGCATGGGTTTCCTCGCGGATCGCTGAATACCGCGAGGGCGAACACGGAGGATCCCTGAATGAAGCCGAAGCGTAAACCGTGCGACGGTGAGCCGATTCACCGATTCATTCACTCACCCACCCCGGCGCATACCTTATTTTATACGCGGGCGGTCCCGGCGGGGGGCGTGAATTCGCGTGGGGGATCTCGGCCCGGATTCGGTCGATCGACGTTCGATCGGGCTCGAGGCGAGACGATCGAACCGCAACCCAAACGAATCGCGCCATGAGCTACGATCCGGCGATCGTCGGTCGATACGGGAAGCTCGTCGAGCTGTGGGCGACGGAGCGATACCCGCTCACGCTGGAGTATCCCGTCGTGGACGGGCTCAAGTTCGACGCGACAGACGAGAAGGGCCGTCCTTGGGACGTGAAGGGTTCCATGGTCAACGGGGTACGACCGACGTTCAAATTCTGGGAGGACCAGCACGGGACGCTGGCGGACGCTGACGGCGGCTACGCGCTCGTGTGGTATCGAGCCGAGGGTCGAGAGATAACCGTCGTGTCGTCGCGCACGGTCCGCGCTCGCGATTTAGAAATCACGAACTGGACGAACCCCGGTGAGACGCACTACCGGAATCACAGTCGTGAAGCTCAATTACAAGCGAGCCGATTACGTCTATGAATTTCAGCCAGTAACCCCGTTGAGATCGAATTAAAATGTCCCTCTGATTTCCACGTCAATTGTTCCCCCTTGTTTTCTCAGGAAATCATCCTGTGACATGATTTGGCTCAGTTTGGCCTCATACTCTGTTAGATATCTCGTTCCATCATCACGGTCTATGTCTGGTTTGACCATATTGATTCGATGTCCATCTAAACTCAGTACTGGTAGTTGGTCAAATGGAACTCCCTGATGTGAAATCCTGATCTGGCTTTCTTGATCATGTTCCTCATCAGGTAGACTGACAAAATCTGGCTGATCAATATCTCTACGTCCTACAGAACCTGTATGACCCAGATCTTCAATCGAGATCTGTTCTGGCCAATGAACCCACGTCTGTGGCATGTCGACAAACTCCCAGTTGTCAGGATTACTATCCAGTACAGATTCTCTGACATCTGCCTTCTGTGGAGGCATATGCGTGTGTTGCTAGTGAACTGACATTATACTACCGGTAACAAATCGTTTTGATCGATATACTGTCGCAGACTAGAACAGGAAGATGACATACCGTCGATCCGTGAGAACGATGGGGTACCTTAGAATCTGTGGCCTTAGCCACACCCCTAACACGCGACCGACCCCCCAGGGTCGATCCGAGTCCGTCGGTCGACGTCTCCGGACGAGATCGTGCTTGTGTTGCGGTCGCGATCGACGCTGCTCGAGGAGTCGATCCGGGTCGAACGCGGCGAAAACTGTCGCGAAAAGCGGGTCAGGGTAGCGTTGCCACTCACGAGGGGCCGCGTCAGCCGAGCTTCCGACCCCTCCCCCACGCACCCCGTGCCGGCCGGATCTTCGGTCCCGCGTCGTCGCGGTAGTGCGTCTCCGCCTCCTTCAGCCGCTCCGGATCACGCCCGGCGTCGACCCAGTACTGCTTCAGCCGCGTGACCAGGTCCGACCACGACTCGCCGCCGAGATAGCCCATCTTCACCCGGAGCCGGGCGTCGCGCTCCTCGACGTGGATACCGTTCGCCTGGCAGAACGCGATCAGCTCGTCGGTCCGGTCGTCGAGCGACTTTCGCTCGGCGTTCTGGACCATGTTCGCCGCGGCCCCCATCGCGTTCCGCACGCCGGCGCGGGCGGCCTCGAGGGCCTCGACCACCTGCTCGGCGACGTGATGGGACCGCAACGCCACCGACCCCTGCTCGCGGACCACCATGTCCTCGATCCGCCGGAGCCCCCGCCGGACGCTGTCCGGGTGCCAGTCGTGTTCGTCCGCGATCTCCGCCGGCGACACGTCGCCCCCGTCCGCGACGAGCGTCTTCAGAGAGTCCCACTCGACCGGCGAGAGCCCGTCGGCGAGCTGCCGGACGACCACGTTCCGCTGGTCGCTCTCGACGCGCTCGAGGTTCAACGGGAGCACCCGCGACCGGTCGACCGTCTCCGCGTCGAAGTACGCATCGGGGACGAACGTCCGCCCGCCGCCCGGACCCTCGTCGTCGATCCGCTGGGTGGGAAGCCCCGCCTCGTTGAGCGTCGCGAGGACCGCCTCCTCCAGCTCGTCGGCGAGGAGATCGTGGTCGGTCGGCCGGAGCGTCTCGTCCCACCGCTTCGTCTGATAGGACGCCTCGACCTTCGGGTGCGCGAGCGGGTGGTCGTCGGGAAGTGACTCCGAGTTGCGGCCGTAGTAGTGCTTCAGCTCCTTCGGCACCCGGTGGTCGGGGAAGCACTCCCGGATCCGCTTCGGGCCGAGCGTCGCCGTGTGGTAGTAGCCGGCGCGCTCGGTGTCGTCCTGGACGACCTTCCGGTAGCCGGACCGGTCGCTCTCGAGGAGGTGGCCCATCCGCGCGAGCGGCCCCTCGCGGGCGTGGATCGGTCCGGACACGTCCTCGTCGAGCCGGACGTACCGCGCCGCGTCCATCACGACGCTGTACTCCTCGTTGCGGTCGTCGAAGTACATCGGGTCGAGCGTCACCGCGCCCGCCGCGCGCTGGATGACCGTCTCCACCGCGTCGAACTCGACGTTCGACGCGTTCACCCGGACGTTCACGGCGTCGCCGAGATCCCACATCGGCCGGGCGACCGACTTCCCGCTCTCCGACTCGAGCCCGTACCACCGCGGCTGGATCAGGGCCTTCACCTTCCGCTCGCCCACCTCGTCGTCGACGACCGCGTTCAGCCGGAACTCCCGAAGCGTGTCGAAGTCGACGCGCGTCCCGTCCGGCGTCTCGCCACCCTCGGGCGGGGCGAGTCCCGACTCCTGGTACGACAGGGTGACGTGCCACTTCTCGCCCTCGAGCCGGAAACTCCCGCGCCGGCTCCCCGTCGCGTCGACGAGTCGGGCGGCACCGAACCACGCCCCCAGCCCCGGATAGACGTAGTTCGCCATGTACTCGTGCGGGGCGGTCGCGACCGCCTTCATCCCGAACGTACCTCGCGGTCGAGATAGCAGCCGGCACACTCGACGCGGCCGCCGAGACGGACCCGAACCGACGGACGATCGCGGCCGCACGTCTCACAGGTTCGGCTCACGCGAACACCACCACCAGGTTCACCGCGGCGACGATCGCGCCGATCGTCGCGATCGCGAACCCGACCCATCGGGGCGCGTCGACGGCGTCGGCGGCGGTCGGCCACGCGGCGGCCGCGACCGCAACACAAGCGCACATCCCGACGACGGTCGCGATCTCACCCGCCGCGAGCAGCTCACGGACGATCGGGTTCGCCTCGGCGTGCGGGCCGACGGCTCGAGCCGCGAGGACGGTCGTCGTCGCGTCGAGAACCCCGTGCGAGGTGAAGATCGCGGCCGCCTCTCCGGAGCGGTCGCGGGTCACGCGGACCGCCCCCGTTCGGCGTCGCGTTCCCACCGGAGCCGCGCGGCGTCACGGACGTGCGGGCGCGGACCGCGAGCCGGATCGTACAGCCGGCTCGCGCGGACGAACGGCGTCATCCCGAGAGCCCTCCGTCCCACGGCTCGCCTGCGTTGCGGGCGGGGCTCGTTTCCGGATCCGGGGTCGACACGTCCTTGCCGGCCGCGCTCCCGTCGAAGATCCGCGACCACGAGTCACACTCGGGACACCGGTGTGCCCGACCCTCGTCGTCACCGTGGACTCGCCGGAAGTCGCTCGGGACGTGCGCCTCACAATGAAGGCAGTTGCTCCGGCTACCCTGAGATCGGAGCAACATCACGCCGAGACCACCTCGGCTAACGCCGATCGGGGGACGGCGGCGACTACCGGATCGATTTCAGCCCGGACAAGACACGCTAGCGGTGTCTCTAGGGGTGTAGAATACGGAAATTGGGTGGCTGGGGAGTCCCAGCCCACCAATTTATTCGGGCCGCGCCCGATTTTAATTAAGGTGGGCCAACACGGATTTGAACCGTGGACCTCCCGGTTATCAGCCGAGCGCTCAACCTGACTGAGCTATTGGCCCAGGTGAGCGCATCAGATGATTTCGTGGGTAGGATTTTAAGGGTTTCCTTTCAGCAGTGCGCCGCCGTCACGCGGTTTGTGACGGGGTCGCGCGACTCGGCGGCGGTCGGACGCTCAGTCGGAGCGGTTCTCGCCTTCTGACTCGTCCTCGACCGTGTACTCCACGTCGACGACGTCCTCGGAGTCGTCCTCCCCGTCGCCCTCGCGTCCCCTCGCTTCGGGACCGCCGACGCCGCCTGGGAAGCCGTCGTCCCCGTCGTCGCCGGACGTGCCCGGAGATCCGCCGGGGAAGTCCCCGGCGTCACTCGAAAAGTCGCCCTGGCCGCCGAACCCCTCTCCGCCGGGGAACCCGCCGACGTACACGTTCCCGGTGGCGAAACCTCCGGTCTCGCTGTCGATGTAGGGCACGACGACGTACCGCTTGACCGCCATGCGGATCGGCACCCGCGTGAGCGGCAGCGCGAGGAGGAACCCGAGCGCGTCGGTGACGAGCCCCGGCGTGAGCAGGAACGCGCCGGCGGCGATGAGGAGGCCGCCGTCGAGCAGCTCGTCCGTCGGCGGCTCCCCGCGGGCGAGCTTGCGTTGGACCCGCGCGAGCGTCGCCCGTCCCTCCGCGCGCAAGAGCAGCATCCCGAGGATCGCCGTCAACACGACGAGTCCGACCGTCATCACCCACCCGAGCCGCGTCGCGACGAAGACGAGGAACAACGCGTCGGCGAGGGGAACGACGAGGAGCAGCGCGAGCAGCGTTCGCGGGCGCATGCCCCTGGGTTCCGCCCCGGCCCCCATAGCCCTTTTCGTCGCGGGCGGCGGACCGTCGACGGCGCGATCCCCCGTCTCCCGCCCGCGACCGCCACGGCTTTGAACCGGCGGGCCGAGCCACGGTCATGGACATCGTCGGCGCGCTCGGTCGCGACCCGCCCGAGCGCGGATCCACGCAATCCGGCCGACGCTCCCGGTGGGTCGCGCCGCTGCCGGCGGCGCTGGAGGACGTCGCCTACCGGTTCGTCTGGGTCATCGTCGCGATCAACCTCCTCGGGACGGCCTTCGGTTTCTGGTACTACCGCTTCCAGTTCGCGCGGGTGCCCGTCGAGATGTGGGCGTTCGTGCCGGACAGTCCGGGCGCGACGCTGCTCATCGCGCTGGCGCTCGCCTCGTGGGCGGTCGGCCGCTCCAGCGACACCCTCGCGGCGCTCGCGTTCTTCGGGAACGTCAAGCTCGGGCTGTGGACGCCGTACGTGCTCGTCGTCTTCTATCCGGAGTTCCTCGCGACCTCGGGGGCCGCGCTGTACGCGTTCCTCCTCGTGAGCCACCTCGGGATGGTGGTCCAGGCGTTCGTGCTCCACCGGATGACCGACTTCCCGGTGCGGGCGGTCGCGGTCGCGACCGCGTGGTACACCGTCGACCTGCTGATGGACTACTTCGTCCCGGTCGTCGGCGGGGTCACCCACACGTCGCTGCCGTATCCGGACGCCCAACCCTGGTTCACGACCACCGTCCTCCAGGTCGCCGCCGCCGGCGCGGTCGTGCTCACGGTCGTGCCGCTCTTCGTCGCGCTCGCGACCCGCGTCGAGACGCTGCGGGTTCGCGAGTGAGGTCCGCGGGCTCGGCCCGCTCCCTCCACGACGCCCGTTTAAGTCCCTAGGCGGCGTCGGACGATCCATGAGCGCGTACGAGCGGATCGCGGACCTCTCCGTCACGATCGAGTCGGTCGACAGGCGGCGCTACGCCGCGGACACGACGAGCGGGTTCGAGCGGACGACCACGGAGTTCCGGCTCGCCGGCGACGGGCTCGTCGGCCGCGGCGAGGACGTGACCTACGAGACCGCCGACCACGACGCGCTCGCCGGGACGGACCCGGTCGACCTCGAGGGGGAGTGGACGCTCGACGAACTCTCCTCGGCCCTCGACGACGTCGACCTCTTCGACACGAAGCCGCCGGAACAGGAGTCGTCCCGGAACTACCGCCGGTGGGCCGTCGAGAGCGCGGCGCTCGACCTCGGCCTGCGTCAGGCCGACGCGAGCCTCGGCGAGTTCCTCGGGATCGAGCCCGAGTCCGTCCGGTTCGTCGTCTCGACGCGGCTCGGCGACCCGCCCTCCGCCGACCGCGTCGAGGACCTGCTCGCGCTCGACGACGACCTCGAGTTCAAGCTCGACCCGACGCCCGACTGGCCCGAATCGGCGTTCGAGCGTCTGCGCGAGACGGGCGCGGTCCGCGTCCTCGACCTGAAGGGGTGGTACGAGGGGACGGACGTGGACGTCCCCGCCGACCCCGAACTCTACCGCGACACGCTTGCCGCCTTCCCGTCGGCCGTGATCGAGGACGCGGCGTTCACGACCGCGACCCGGCCGCTGCTCGAACCCCAGGCCGACCGCCTCGCCTTCGACTACCCGATCGACGGGGTCGACGCCATCGAGTCGCTGCCCGTCGAGCCGGGATGGTGTAACGTCAAACCCTCGCGGTTCGGGACGCTCGAGTCGCTGTTCGAGACGATCGCGTACTGCCGCGAGGAGGGGATCGAGCTGTACGGCGGCGGGCAGTTCGAGCTCGCCAGCGGGCGCACCGCGATCCAGACGCTCGCGGCGCTGTTCTACCCGGACGGCCCCAACGACGTCGCGCCCGGCGCGTTCAACGACCCGGACGCGTCCCCGCCGTACCCGAGAAGTCCGCTCGAACCCGACGACGACGCGGTCGGCTTCGAGTTCTAATCCCACCGTACGGCGCGCCGGTGAGCGCCCGGCGGGCGCGAACCCGACCGCGAGGGACGCGATGAGCGCTCGAAGAGCGCGAATCGCGAGGTTGGGGAGGCGTGAGGCGCGGTTGCGGTGCTGTGCGGGTGGGACTCAAAGGGGCAGTCGCGAGGACGAAGTACGGCGACGCAAGGACCACAGGAGTGAACGGAGTGAGCGACGAGGACCGCAGCGAGCCGCGCGAGTCCTCGCGACTGGGGCTTTGGGGACGTTCGTCGTCGAGTGATCGATCACGCACGACCGAACGACTGAAACCTCATCACCGACCTACGAGACGAACTTCAGCAGGTCGTCGCGGTTGTGGTCGTGAAAGCGGTCGCGCAGACACGACTCGAGCGCGTCGATGTCGCCGCGCTTCGCGCAGATCGGCGCGACCGTGTCGGACCACTGCTGCCACGGGGGATACAGCCCGAGGCGGTCACAGATCTCGTTCAGCCGCTCGTCGAGGTCGTCGATCTTGTCGGTCTTGTTCACGGCGACGATCGGGTCGACGCCTATCTCCTCGAGGAACGCGAACATCTCCACGTCGTGCGGAACGTTCCCGCGCTCGCGGTGGCGGTCGATGATGTCGACCGCGCTCTTGCCGTCGACGACGACGACGCCCGCGAGGATCCGCTCCGCGTTCGCCTCGACGTACCGCACCACGTCGGTCTTGATCTGCTCGCGACGGTCCTCCTCGACGCCGGACATGAAGCCGAAGCCGGGCAGGTCCGTGAACATGAACGACTCGCTCGTCCAGTCGAAGTGGTTCGGCTTTCGGGTCACGCCGGGTTTCCCCCCGACGGAGACGTCGTGGCCCGTCAGCTCGCGCATGATCGTCGACTTCCCGACGTTCGACCGTCCGACGAGGACGACCTCCGCGTCGCGATCCGGCCGGTCTTCGAACATACCGGCACTCGACCGTCGAGCGGGTTAAAGGGCGCGTCGTGGATCGCGGGGCGACCCGACCGAGCCGGCGGAGCCGGCGTCGAGCTCGTCGCTCTGGTCCGAGAACGCGGCGCCGAACATCCGGAACACCGCCACCTGCCCGTAGAACTGGAGGAAGGGGACGAGGAGCAGGCCGACGACCGTGATCGCGAGGATCCCGGTCGCGATCCAGAGGACGAAGGTGACGACGAGCGGCATGAGGATCGCCACGAGGTAGTCGGTGCTCAACAGGGTGGGCTTCAACAGGGCGACGTCGAAGGCCGCGCCGATCTCGCCGCGAGCCGCGTAGGCGGTCAGCGCGGCGGGAACCGCGTAGTAGATCAGCAGCAACACCGGGAGGAACGCGAGCGCGAGCAGGACGCCGAGCACGCCCACGATCGCGCCCGCGTCGCCGCCGATCGCGCCCCCCGTCCCGATGACCAGAAAGACCAGGATCGCGTACGCCAGCACCGGGACGAACGTATACGCGACGGTGATGACGGTCCCCATGATCCCCTTCACGAGGAGGTCGCCCCACTCTTCGAACTCCGGCGGGTCCGCCGCGCCCTCCACCGTGGTCTCGAGCACCCGGACGAGGTAGCCGAGGATGACGAACGCCGGAAGCAACAGCACCGAGAGGAATCCCAACACCCCGCCGATGAGGATGCGGCCTATCCAGTCGCCACGTACCGGGTACGAGAGTCCGTCTTCGAGCATGACCGAGAGATCCCACAGGAAGTATATAAGTTTGCGTCGCCGGTCCGGGCGATCCGCGGCGGCTCGGCGGATCCATCCGGGTCGGCGGCTCGTTCGGCCGGAAAGGATCGTCCGGACCGACGGGATCGGCGAGGCAGCCGACGGGTCGGTGCCGCGTCGATCCCGGCTCGCCTCCCGCCGAACCGCTTAATCGTCCGTCGGTTCCACGGACCGTATGGACAAAGCCGAGGTCCGGCAGACGGTGTGGGACGCCCTCTCCGAGCGCGGGATCGCCCGGTTCCCGTTCCCGCCGCACGACCGGATCCCGAACTTCGCGGGCGCGGACGACGCCCGCGACCGGCTGACCGAGACGGCGGCGTGGGAGTCCGCGGAGACGGTGAAGGCCAACCCCGACGCCCCGCAGCTCCCGGTCCGGCGGGCCGCGCTCCGCGCGGGCAAGACCGTCTACGTCGCCCAGCCGCGGCTCCGCGATCCGAACCCGTTCCTCCGGCTCGATCCGGACGCGATCGGCGACGTCGACGCGGCCACGACGGTCTCCGGCATCTCCGACCACGGCGTGCCGACCGCCCCGGAGGCGGTCGACGGGATCGACCTCGTCGTCTCCGGATCCGTGGCGACGACGACCGACGGGGCCCGGATCGGGAAGGGCGAGGGGTACAGCGACCTCGAGTGGGCCGTCCTCCGCGAGATCGGCGCGGTCGACGACGGCACGACGGTGGCGACGACGGTCCACGAACTCCAGGTGGTCGACGAGGCTCCGACGCCGGTCGGCGACCCGTCGGGACTTCCCGACCCCGACCGCCACGACGTGCCCCTCGATCTCGTCGTGACGCCCGAGCGCGCGATCCGGACGGACTCCGACGCCGAACGTCCCGCCGGCGTCGACTGGGACGCGCTCGCCGACGAGCGGCTGGCCGAGATCCCGGTGTTGGCGGCACGGGCGCCCGAGTGATCCCGCTCCCCGTCGCCGACCGTGGTCGTCGCCGGTCGGATCGAACCGGCGCCGGCGGACCGCGCCGATCGCGGCGGCGACGGCCCGTCCCGGCGAGCCGATCGCGACGATCGAACCCGTCCACGCGTCCTGACGGCGGCGATTCCAAGAAACTTGGAACCGGCGTGATGTTTTGTACCCCGGCAGGCAAATATTGACGCGCACATGCCCTCCAGTAATCGACGGACGTTCCTCGGAGCGGGGACGGCCGTGGGCCTCGGCGCCCTGATCGGCGTGGACGCGGTTCGAAACGTAACCGCCGGATCGGACCGGACGAACGACCACGACGACGCGCCCCGTCCCGACGGGTCGCTCGACGACTGGCTCGCGACGGCCAACGACCCGCGGACGCCGCAGGTCCGCGACTTCCGGTTCGACGACCCGCCGACGGTGTACCTCGACGTGTCCGACTCGAGGTCGTTCTCGCCGCCGGCGATCAGGATCGAGCCGGGAACGACGGTGACGTGGGAGTGGACCGACGCCGACGACGAACACAACGTCGTCGCCGTCGACGGCGAGTTCGACAGCGGTCCCGCCGAGTCCGAGGCGGGAACGACGTTCGAGCACACCTTCGAGGACGCGGGCACGTATCGCTACGTGAGCGAGCCCCAGGCCGACGCGGGGATGAAGGGCGTCGTCGTCGCCGAACCGGCCCCCTCCAGCGAGTACCCGGCGGTCGACGAGTGGCTGGTCGATACGAACGGATACGACGGGACCATCACCGAGCGGACGGGCGAGGACCTCGTCGAGATCGTCACCGGCGCCGACGGCAACGGCGGCCACTTCGCGTTCGAGCCGCACGCGGTGAAGGTCTCCGCCGGCACGACCGTCCGCTGGGCGTGGACCGGCGAGGGCGGCGGCCACGACGTCGTCTTCGAGGACGTGGACGTCGGAAGCGAGGCGATCGCCGTCGAATCCGGCGTCAACTTCGAGCACACGTTCAACGAGACGGGCGTGTTCCGCTACGCCTGCCGGCCCCATCGCGCCCTCGGCCACCGCGGCGCGGTCGTCGTCGAGTGAGGACGTCGCCGGCGGCGCGGGTCGTCAGGCGAGTCACCCGACGATCGCGTCGAACACGCGTTCTTCGATCCGCCGGAGGTGATCGCCGACGGTGGACGGTGCCAGCCCGACCGCCGCCGCGACGTCCTCGTGCGTCGCCTCCCGTGGCGCTCGATAGTAGCCGGCGTCGACGGCGGCCGCGAGGACCTCCTCCTGCCGGCTCGTCAACGACCGCGTGAGCCGTCGGCCGTCCGGGTCGTACTCGCCGGTCCGGACGACGTCGAACGCGACCGACTCCATGGCCGTCACCTCGTCGAACAGCGTCTTGAACGCCGACTCGTCGCCGACGAACGTCACCGTCTGCGCGCCGTCCCTCCCGAACTGGATCGGCGTCTCGACGACCGCGTCGGTCCGTTCGTGCCACTCCAGGATCCGTCGAACCGGCTCGGTCGGCTCGAACCGGCTCACGGCCATCCATCGGTCCTCGCCCGAGACCATGTAGTCGCGAACCGCCGCGGACGACGACATGATCGCCTCGTATCGCCGCCGGTCGCCGACCCCCTCCGCGAGCGTCAGGACGGTGTCGGTATCGAGGAGTTCGACGTGGTGGATCGCCTCCCGACGGATCGCCGGCTCCGCGGACAGCTCCGCCCCGAGCGGGTGAAAGCCGCCCCCGTCGGCCGGCTCCAGACGCGCCGTCATGAACCGCATGCGACGATCCACTCGACCGTCCGGCTTAAATGACCGTGGATGACCGCCGGCAGCCCGTTCCGACCGGAGACCCTCTCTCCACGCGTGATGTCGAACGACTCGCCGCGGACCACGTCGCCGAACCGCCCGCCGCCGAACCGCCCGCCGCCGAACCGCTCGCCGCCGAATCGCCGGTCGACGGACGACGGATCGAGGAGCCGACCCGCCCGCGGCGACGCGGCGGATCGGGGCGGTCACGACCGGGACGTCGCCGTCGTCGGCGGCGGGATCTGCGGGCTCACCACGGCCCTGGCGCTCGAGCGGCACGGACGGTCGCCGACGGTGTACGAGGCGGCGTCCGAGTACGAGCCGGTCGGTGCGGGCATCCTCCTCCAGACGAACGCGATGCTCGTCCTCGATCGGCTGGGGATCGCCGACGCCGTCCGCGAGGCCGGCACGCGGCTCGACGAGGGCGGCCTGCGCTCGCTCGACGGGGAGTTCATGGTCCGGTTCGACCTGGACGCCCTCGAACGCCGCGAGTTCGGGTACGGGTTCGTCGCCGTCCACCGCGCCGACCTCCAGCGGATCCTCCTCGACGAGCTGGACGCGGACGTTCGAACCGGCATGGACTGCGTCGCCGTCGACGGGAGCGACCCGCCAGTCGCTCGCTTCGACGACGGCACGGAGATCCGTCCCGACGTCCTCGTGGGTGCCGACGGCATCCACTCGACGGTCCGTGACGCCGTCGCCCCCGAAACGTCGCCGCGCGCCCTCGACGGCGTCGCGTACCGCGCGCTCGTCAGCCTGGACGTGCCCGAGGCGTACCGGACGCGAGGCTTCGAGGTCTGGGGCGACGGGGCCTACACCGGCGGCTCCCCCGTCGACGCGAACCGGTTCTACTGGTTCGCGACCGCCCCCGACCGCCTCACCGACGACCGGGCCGATCCGGGGGCCGTGAGCGCGGCGCTCCGTTCCCACCTCGCGGGCTACCCCGAGCCGATCCCGGCGATCCTGGCGGCGCTCGACCCCGCGGACCTCGTCGTGACCGACCTCGCGGACCTCCCCCCGCTCGACACCTGGTCGCGGGACCGCGTCGTCCTCGCCGGCGACGCCGCCCACGCGATGCTCCCGTTCGCGGGCCAGGGCGCGGCACAGGCGATCGAGGACGGGGTGATGCTCGCCGACGCCCTCGCCACCGCCGCGGACCACGAACGGGCGTTCGAGGCCTACGAGGCCGACCGCAAGCCGCGCGCGGACCGCCTCCGCGACGCGTCCCATCGGCTCGGTCGGCTCGGAACGATCCAGTCCGCGCTCGGCTGTCGGCTCCGAAACCTCGTCATCGACGCCGTCCCGGACGCGGCGATCCGCCGGGTGCGACGCCGCCAGGCCGCCGGAACGTCGCTCCCGAACGGGCACAATCCATGACGACCCGTACCCCCACCAGCGTCGTCCTCCCGACGGTCGCGCCGACGCCCGTCATCGAGGAGGTGGCGGCGCGGCTCCGCCCGTCGGACGAGCTCGTCGTGGTCTGTGACGCCGAGACGGACGCGGTCGCGGAGCGTGCGGGATCGCTTCCCCTGGGTGTGCGCGTCGTCGTCGCCGGCGAACCCGACGGCTGCTCGGGGAAGGCGAACGCCATCGCTGCGGGCATGGAGGCCGCCCGACACGACCGCATCGTGTGGACGGACGACGACTTCCACCACCCCGAAGACTGGCTCGACCGGTTACACGAGGGGTACGACCGGCACGGTCCGGTGACGGAGTTGCCGTTCTTCGTCGGCCGCGACCCGCTCTCCGTCCTGCTCGAACCGCTGTACGCCGTCGCCGGCACCGCCGGGACGTACGCCGGCGACGTCGCGTGGGGCGGCGCGGTCGTCTTCGAGCGTGACGATATCCCGGACTGGGAGGCGTTCCTCCGGGACCTGCGCCGGACGGTCAGCGACGACGGTCTCCTGACCGACCGTGTCGAGATCACGCCGGTCAAGCGAACGCGACGCGTCGAGATCGGCGGCACCGTGGGCGAGACGATCGAGCGTCACGTCCGGTTCACGAAGCTCGCCCGCCACCACGATCCGAAGGGGGCCGCGACGAACGCGGCCCTCGGAACCGTCGCCACGGCGTGCGGGCTGTCGTTCCCCGTCCCGACGTTCGTCGCCCTGACGCTCCCGCTTTTCGGCGTCTACCTCGCGTTCGGTCTCCGGCGATGGACGTTCCTGCTGGCGTATCCCGCGGTGCTGGTCTCGGTGCCGCTCATGCTGTACGGCCTCCTCCGTCGGACCTTCGTCTGGGGCGGGCGACGCTACCGCTGGCGGGACGCCTTCGACGTGACGATCGTGGAACCCGAGTCCTGATCGCGTCGATCGGGAGCCGGACCTTCGGCCCCGTCCCCGGCGCGGGCTCGCCCGCTCGAAACGCCTCGGGTCGATCCCGGCCGCGCCGACGCGGGTCGTGGCGATCGCGGCCGACCGCCCGGCCGATCCGGATCGCGCCGCCCCATCCGTTACGGATTTGTCGCGGTAACGAGGAGTGTCGGTACGGATGGCCCTTCTCCAGAACCTCGCGTTCGTCTTCCTCGCGGGACTCCTCACGGCGCTCGCGACCGGGCTCGGCGCGCTTCCCTTCCTCTTCTTCGAGTCCATCAGCGACCGCGGAAACGTGGTTCTCTGGGGGCTCTCCTCGGGGATCATGGTGACCGCCTCGCTGTTCGGACTGATCGACGAGGGGCTCGCCGAGGGGACGATCGGGGAGGTCGCGGTCGGGATGGCCGCCGGCGTCGCCCTCGTGATCCTGGCCCACGAGGTGCTCCTCGACGCCGACGTCGATCCCCACCAGTACGAGGAGGCGGACTTCCGCAAGCTCGTGTTGATCCTCGGCGTCCTCACGGTCCACAGCTTCCCCGAGGGCGTCGCCGTCGGCGTCTCCTTCGCCGACCTCGGGCTGGAGGGCGGCGTCTCGGTCCTGGGGTTCACCGTTCCCGCGCTCGCGGTGTTCATGACGGTCGCGATCTCGATCCACAACGTTCCCGAGGGGACCGCGATCTCGATCCCGCTGCGGGCGATGGACGTCCCCGAGTGGAGAATGGTGTGGTGGGCGGTGTTCTCGAGCCTGCCACAGCCGGTCGGCGCCGTGATCGCGTTCGCGTTCGTCCGGATCGCGAGGGAGTTCCTCCCGTACGGCTTCGGGTTCGCCGCCGGCGCGATGATCTACCTCGTGCTCACGGAGTTCCTCCCGGAGGCGCTCGACGCCGGCGAGGGGCTCCCCCACGGCGGCAAGCGGGAACTCGTCGGCGGGATCCTCCTCGGCGCGGCGGTGATGGTCCCGCTGGCGTACGTCTAGCGGTTCCGCGCCCGGCGGGACGGGCTACGAGCGTTTGCCGATCTCTTCACGGAGCGCGTCCGAGACGACCTCGCCGTCCGCCTTCCCGCGGAGCGCGCCCATCGCCTCGCCCATCAGCCCGGAGAACGCGCCCATCCCCTCGGCTTCGACCTGATCGGCGTTGCGCTCGACGACCTCGCGGACCGCTTCGCGGACCGCCTCGTCGCTCACGCCCGAGAGACCCGCCTCCTCGACGGCCTCGGCCGCGGTCAGGTCGGGATCCTCGGCGAGCGTCGCCAGCACCTCCGGGACGCCCTCCTTCGCGAGGTCGCCGTCCTCGACCAGCTCGAAGACCGCGAGGAAGTGGTCGTCCGTCAGGTTCTCGACCGGCGCGCCGTCCCGGCGGATCTCCGTCGTCGTCGACGCCAGCGTCGAGGCCGCGAAGGTGGGATCGATCCCGCGCTCGACGGCGGTCTCGAAGAGCGGGAAGCGTCGGCCGAAGGCGACCTGCTCCGCGAGGCCGCGGTCGAGGCCGAAGTCCTCGACGTAGCGGTCGGTCTTCTCGTCGAGCAGCTCCGGCCGGTCGACGTCCGACGGGTCGGGCTCGACCGGCGGCACGTCCGTCTCGGGGTACATCCGCGCCGCGCCCGGCAGCGGCCGGAGGTAGCGGGTGGTGCCGTCGTCGTTCGCGCCGCGGGTCTCCTCGGGAACGCCCTCGATCGCGGCGGCGGCCCGCTCCGCGGCCGCCTCGATCGCGAGCTCGGCCGTCTCCGCGTCGTCGGCGACGAGCGCCACCGCGTCCCCGTCGTCCGCGCCGACCGCCTCCCGGAGGGCGTCGACCTCCGCCTCGGTCACGCCGTAGGCGGGCAGCTCGTCGGTGTGGAAGATCCCGCCCGCGCCGTGACGCTTGGCGTGGTCAGAAAGCTCCGTGCCGAGCCGCCGGTCCGGCTGGATCTCCCGGCCCACGAGCCCGTCGAAGCCGAACAGCGGGACCGCCATCACCTTCCCGCCCGAGTCGAGCGCGCCCCGGATCACCCCGGAATCGGTTTCGGCGAGGACGTCAGTGACGTCCGAAACGTCGCCGACGCTCGCGCCGCGGTCCGCGAGCTCGTCGCGGATCGCGAGCAGTTCGGCCTGCCGGCCGACCTCGCCGCGGACGATGTCCTCGATCCCCGCCAGATCCTGGACGCCCTTCACCTCGACGCGCGCCCCCTCCGCGATCGAGACGTTGACGTCCTGGCGGATCGTGCCGAGGCCGCGTTTCACCGCCCCCGTCGAGCGGAGCAGCATGCCGATCCGCTCGGCCGCCTCCCGCGCCTGTTCGGGGCTGGTGATGTCCGGACCGGTGCCGATCTCGACGAGCGGGACGCCGAGGCGGTCGAGCGAGTAGACGACGCCGTCGTCGGTCTCCTCGACCCGTTTGGCCGACTCCTCCTCGAGCATGAGGTCCTCGATGGAGACCGTCCCGTCGTCCGTCTCGATCTCGCCCGCCTGGCCGAGCAGGATCGACCGCTGGAAGCCGGACGTGTTCGACCCGTCGATCACGAGCTTTCTCATTACGTGCGCCTGGTCGACGACGCTCACGTCGAGCAGGTCGGCGATCTGGAGCGCGACGGACAGCGCCTCCTCGTCGACCCGGCGGGGCGGCTCGTCGTCCTCCTCGACCAGGCAGGTCGTGTCGTACGCGAGGTAGGTGAACTCGCGGTCGACGCGGCTCTCCTCTAGGGCGGCCTGGTCGAGCTCGCCCAGTTCGCTCTTGGTCGGGTGGAGCCGCCGGGTTATCTCCCGGTCGGCCTCGGCGGGGTCGCGCTCGACGGTCGGGGAGTCACAGAACAGCTTCGTCGCCGTGTCGAGCTGCTGGTGGATCTCCAGCCCGGCGACGAGGCCCAGCTCCTCGTGGTCGTACTCGGGGGTCGCGTCCGTACTCATTACGCCCCACTCCGACGGCGCGCGACTAAAAGGGTGGCAGTTCGCGTGAGCGGCGTACCCGCGACCGCGCGGGCCGTCGCGGTCCCGGCGTGGGAGGCGGTTCCCCGCGCCGACAGCGACGACGCGGTGGACGGAGCCGCCGCTCGGAGCGTAGCGTCCGTAGGAATTGTGCGTGGGTGCTGTCGTAGAGACAACACCGTGCATCGGTGTGGCGGGTGTGCCGCCGTGCGATGCGTGGGACCGGATTTGAACCGGCGGACCTCTACAGGACAGCGCCCTCACTGCCTCTTATAAACATCTGACGCTACCGCCGAAGAGGCCA
>NZ_NHPJ01000081.1 GCF_002252985.1 Halorubrum halodurans
CCCGCCCCGCACCACACTGCGACCCACTCCCCGCCCCTACCCCAGTCCCCGCATCACTCCCACACCCATCACTCCCTGCAGCACCGAACACGCACCGCCACCCGCCCGACCCGACCGCAACAACACCAGCAGCAACCAACACATCACGGTAATTCCGCACCGTCTGCCGCGACACACCACTCGTATCCGCAATCCCAGCAACCGTCACCCGCGACGCACCGCCCTCACCCCCGGCACTCAACGCTAACACACCGGACAGAACCCGGCCAGCCGACGCTGGTAACCGCGGGAACACCCACTCCACACCAACCTGCTCAACCGCATACCGAACATCACGCATCACCACTTCCCGACCCGGAGACCGGTCCGCACTCCCCAACCACCGTAACGCCCGCGCCGCACCGAACGGTGACTGCAACACACCGTACAACACATCCACGCACTCACTCGTCACCCGGAAATCCTTCCACCGCAGCACACGCGCTGCAGCCACCGCAACATCCGACCGCTCCACCCCATCCTGAACCGTGATCGGGACGTTGAACTCCGGCGCATCCGCATGCAACTCGAACGACTCGAACGCATCCCGTAACGGGTCAACTAACCGGTGCCCTGACCCGCCGCGAACCACAACCCCGCCAAGCAACTCACCAACCGGATCCGCAGCATCAACCTGCGCCGTGAACGCTAACTCGCGCTTCTCCTCTCGATCCTCGTACAACTGCCGGTACGCCGCAAACGACTCGTACACCGACTGAATCGCCACGGAATGCGCGATCGACTCCGCAATATCATCCAACCGGGAAGCTGACCCGACCGTCCCCGGCACGTGCACATCCCTGAGGACATCGTACCCAGCCGCATCCAGCACGTGCACAACCGACCCGTACAACCCGTGCGCATCCTGCAGCAACTCCGACAAGAACTCATCCCGCGACTCACAGTCACCGTACTCACCGTGCTTCAACTGCCGTGACCGGTCAGCAATACTCTCACCCCACTCCACGAACGCATCCCGAACCGACTCCGGCCCCGACACCGTATCAATCGACACGCACCCGACCTGCCGCGCTAACCGTAACACAGCAACCGGCACCTCATCCAACAACTCGTCAACCACATCATCCGTCAACGCAGCATCAATCACTAACGGGGACGCTAACGCAACCGCAGCACCCACCGTGTACGACAGCGGACTCGATGCATTCACCGACACCGCGACCTCACACTCACCCGGAAGCACACTCACCTGCTGCGTATGCCGATCAAGCCCGTGATCGTGCGCCGTATCAAGCACCGATACACGCCCATCACCGCCTGCAGCACCGGCGATCGCAGCGTGCTTCCACCGCGGCATGTACACAGTCCGGTACGGCCCGCGGTCACACTCCTCGACAGGCGGCTCGGCCGGCGCTGCGAGGCTGTCTGCCGTAGCGGTGCTGTCTGCGGTGCGGTCATTATTGTCCGCGGTGCGGTCCTTGCTGACTTCTTGACCGAGCGCAGCGTCAGCGTGTACACGTCTCTGTATCTGGGATTTTGGGGGTTCGTTAACGCTGGTTTGCAGCGTGGTTTGCTGGCCGTGGACGGCATCGAGTTCGCTGAGTACAGTCCGTGCAGCTGGGCGTGTTTCGGCTTTTTTCGTTTTCGATGCTCTGTACGTGTCGACGAGTCCGAGGTCGGAGAGTTCTGAGAGGCACTGTCTGACGCGGGAGTCCGAGTGCTGTGTTACTGTGTATAACTGGTTGTACGTCACGGTGCCGCCGGGTTCGTTGTGGATCCGGCGGAGTACTGCGACGGGTAGTCCGTCCGGGTCGAGGGTAGCGAGCGCAGTGTCGATACTCGGTTCGCCACGCCGGGTATCCGGCCAGTTGTTAACAGCGGTGAGGTCGTCGCGGTGCTGGTCGCGGAGCCACGCTCGCGTGACGCGGCCTGTGACGAGCCGGACATCGAGCCCGTGACTTAACGTGCTGAGGAGTCGGAACACGTCGCTGCGTTGGTCGCGCGGCATGCTGCGGATCGTGTCGTGGTTGACGGTGACGGTGATGACTGGCGGTGCGTCGCGGATCCGGGCGGTGTATCGGAATATGTTCGCGGTGGCGAGCACGTCGTTTGTCGTGGTGTGACCGGAGCCGAGTCGCCGGATTTCTGTGAGGAGTTCCCAGGCGTCGGTTTCGTGGCCTCGGCAGAGGTTCGTGATGAGACTCCGGTATGATGCGGTGAGTGGCGTGTCGGTGATTCCGAGTCGGTCGAGCCGGTCGTGGAGTTCGTCGTATGTTGCGTCGCGGCCGAGTGCTTGGACTGCGTTGATGAACACGTCTTGCATGCCGGGGTTGTTGAGGAGTGCTTGCCATACGTCGGTGACTGGCTGGTCACCGCGGATTTCGACGGTTGGTGTGACGGGTGGTTGTTGTGTGATGGTGAGCCCGGCATCGGTGTGTACTGGGAGTTCTTCGATCGCGCCGGTTTCTCCGTCGCTGTCCGGGTTGGTGCCGGTCGTGACTGCGGGGTGTGTGGTGTGTGTTGGGTGGTTCGGGTCTGGGAGTTCCGTGTCGTGTTCAGTCGTATTCTCGGTCCGGGTTGCGATGAGTTCGTGTTGCCCGATGGTTCCTGCGATGCGTTCGGCTTCGGTTTCGAACGCGTCTGCGAACACGGGTTTCGTATCGACGAGATCGCTGTACCGGTTACGCCGTGTTTCGAGGCTGTGTTCGACGAGTGCGTCGAATACGTCGGCGTCGACGGGTGTGTCGCTGGTTTTCTTGTCGTGGTCGCGGTATGTCCCGGTGGTTTTGTACTCGTGTAACTGCCCGGCGTTGTCTGCGAGGATTTGTGCGCGGAGTTCAGCTGCGGTGTCCGGGTCGTCTGCGGTGGCGAGCGACCGGTGTTTTTCTGTGCGTCGTGTTGTTCCGCAGCTGGGGCACGTGGTCGTGTCGTGCCGGTTGAGGTGCTGGACGATCCAGTGCGTTTCGCAGTGCTTGCACGCGGTGACGTGGTACGTCATACTGTTTCACCTCGCGTGACGCGGTGTGTTCGTGCCGGGTGCGGTGCTGGGCGGTGTGTCGTGCGTGTCGTGCCCGTCGGTCGTGGCGACGGGTATCCCTGTCGCGGCATGGGTTGTACTGTGTCTTGTGGTGGTGACTACCGGTCACGGCGTTCACGTGCATCACGCTGTAACCGGTGTGTCTCCGGTTACTGTGATGGTTAGTGGTACTGACCGGTAAACCCCCCGGGTGGTGGTTCTACACGTCACCCGGGGTTCCGTGGTAGGTGTTCAATACAGTATTCGGCTCGGGCACGGATAAAACTTCGGCGTTTCACACGGAATCCGGTGTGAAAGCACACGGTGGTGTTACAGTCTCCGTGCAGTACTGCTCGGTCACTGGCCGCGTTACAGAAAGTCAAGGAGAAAGCCCACAACTTCAGTCGTGGGTGGATGTCAATTACTGCCCGGCGGTGTCTTCGAGGTACGTGTTGTACTGCCGGCGGTACAGTGCCTGCTTGGACAGCAGTAATTCGTTCAACAGTTCCTGCACGCGTCCTTCGTCCCACCCCGTGATGTCCGTGATTTTGTCTGGTTGCCCGGCTCCGGTCGCATCGATGTGTTCTGCGATCGCCATGATGACGGCTTCACGGCTGGTTGCGTCAGTCCGTGCGGCGTACTTGTTGGCTTTCGGGAGCCACGGCAAGGGTTCGAACTCGTCTTCGACAGTCGAGATGTACGTGTCTGGTGCGGTGTTCAACGGGATGCCTGTCCGGTCCTCGTGACTGTCGGTATCGGTGATGACGGTGTGGTGCGTGTTGATGTGCGGGGGGTCGTGGATTACGTCGTGCGGGAGTACGCCGAGTTCCGTGTTATCGTTCGCGTCGTGCAACGCGACGATCGTGTGGTCTTGCAGTTCGATGCCGACGACGCTGTCCGGGTCGTTGACGATGATCCGTGGTCCGGACATGTCGTGGAGTCCGAGTTGCTGATCGACGCTGGTCATGCGTTTGGATGCGTGTTGCGGTGTATTGATATAATCCTACGGGAAACGGTTCGTTCACGCCCCCGGGGTTTACCGGTCCGTGCGGTGTATATTGACGTACCCATACCTATGCGTCTCGGGATTATCGCGTACGGCCGGGCCGGGTGCCGCATCGCAGCTGCGTTCAAACGCCGTGAGAAACGGTCGATGACGCACCTGTCCGAGTTCATTATGCTCGCGGATACTGCGTCGCAGCAACTCATCGACGTGGACGTGATCGATGATGACTGGAAGGCCGTGTACGGCGAACCACGGTTCGCCGGGACCGGGACAGCCGGGAAACTCGGTCCTGGTGTTGAGGCAGCGAAAGCAACGACGCAGAATATCGAATCGGTCCTGCAGTACTCCGGGACGAACCGGTCGAATATTGATGCGTTCCTCGTGATCGGGAGTCTCGGCGGTGGGACCGGCGGGTCCGGTGCACCAGTCGCTGCGAAGTACCTGACCGGGATCACCGGGTCTACGCCAGTGTACGGTGTCGGTGTCCTGCCAGCGCCGTGCGAACCTGATATTTACACGGTGAATGCTGCTCGGTCGATCCAGTCATTCGCAGCTGCGACGGACACGGTACTCTTGTTCGATAACAAGACTCTCGGTGTAGCGGAACCTGACTCGCATCCCGACGTTCCCGATGACATCCCGGCTAGTGACGTGTTCGGCCCGGTGAATAAGACGATCGCTGAACTCATCCACACGGTCTTCGCAGCTGATACGCGTACCACCGGGAGTGAGTTACCGGGCGCGGTCGCTGACCAGGACGACATCACGTCGGTGCTTGGAACCGGCGGGTTATCGACGGTGAGTTTCGTTGAGAAGTCGTTACCTCGACCCGCTCGCCCCGGGGTGGTTGGCCGCGCTGCACGGTTCCTCAACACGCTTACCTCGGGGGTGCGTGCCGGGTCGGTCAGGGACTGGCCGCACCCGACGGACCTCGTCGAGTACGTGGCGTCCACGGACGCGTCGATGCTTCCACCGGTCACACCGGACGATGCTGCCCGGACGTTAACGTTACTGACTGGGCCTCGGGATCACTTGCATGCGAGTCACGTGACGGACACGGCTGACTGGGCGGTCGAGGCGTTCGAGAATGAGTTAACGGTCGTGAAAGCTGATCCGCGTCGACGAGCGAAGGCTGTGAGTCTGTTGACGGTGTGTAGCGGGATCGGTATCCCACCGCGCGTTGAAGACCTGTTGAGTGATGCGGAACACGTCGCGCGAGAAGTACAACAACAGCAACAGCAGCAGTCCCGGGAGCGGGATCCGAAGTCAGTCAACGTGTTCGACGATGACTCGACGCGCATCCCACCAGCGTTCTAAAAAGGCTGTGCACGGTACACGGGCACGCCGCGTTACACGACCGGTGGTTCGCGTCGCACCGCCTGGTTGCTGGTGCTGGTTACCGTGTCTGGTCGCTGTGACCGTGGTTCTCGTCTGGGTGGTCCGGGCGGCCGGCGACACCCCAGTCGTCCTTGTGGTTCACGGGCGGGTGCGTGTACGGATCGATCCGGCCGTACTCTCTGTTCTTCCGTGGTTGGACTTCGTGCATTGAGACGCGTTCAACCGATTCGGAATAATCGGGTCTCAACAACCAGTGCAAGTGCAGGTAGTCAGGCATGTCAGGTGTGGAGTGCCCGAGTCGTCGTGGTTCGGTCCAGCCTTTCTCGTCGCTGCCTTCGATCTGGTACGCACCGTCGCGTTGGAACCACACGTACATTTCGTTCCCTGACTCGTCGCCTGGTCCTGGTGTGAAGTGCAGTGCGTAGTTCGCCATGCGTGTCACCTGCGTGTTGTACTGGTGAGACGGGATGGACACCCCCGGGATTTGAACCCGGAGCTTGCCGCTTGCGAAGCGGCTGCTCTACCGTTGAGCTAGGGGCCCGTGCGTGCCGGATCCGTCTCGGTACGGATCGTGAGTGCGGTGGACGGATTCGAACCGTCTTTTCCTCGGCAGGGACGCGTTCTCGCGTGTGCCACGTCACTGGCGGGGTTCCGAGTTTACCTACACCGCAGTGACCGGGGGCGACCCGGTACACGTCGACGTACACGGCCGGGATGGTTAAACGCTCGTGAATATCTTGCACCTGCCTTCCCCCCCAGTGTTCCACAGGACGTGCTTTGCCACCGGACCACCGCGCCCCTGGCGTGTTACTCGAACCGGTTGTCACGCGGTTCAAGATCATTCAATTCCATGTACCGGTCACGCTCACCCGGTGGGGTGAATTCGTGGAATATTACGCGGCGGAACATCGTCAGCGCTGCTTCGAAATCACGGAACAAATCATCGAACGGGACGTTCACACGGTCATTATGCACGACAGCGTTCCTCGTATCGACGTAAAAATACGCGTTACTTCCTGGTCTTGACTCATCGAAGGCCGTTGAGAACGCTGCGAGGTCATCAACCGGGACACCGAGCTCATCTGCGAGATTCGAAATCACTGCATCAGTATCACTCAACACGTCCTCGTCGAATGCAGCGTACCGCCGGGCGAGTGTTTCGATCCCGGACGCGATTGACGCGGTCCGTGCATTCACCGTTCGTTCTTGGAGTAACGCATCGAAATACCACGACAAGCACTCTCGGTACTTGTACGCATCAACACGGTCGACGAACCGGTCGTACCCGTGATCGAGGAATATGAACGGGTCGTTTGCCCGTGCGATATTCGCCCCGGTGAATGCTGATCCGATGTCTGACCGCCACGTCCCGTACCATTTCTCGAATTCCCAGGGTGGCGTGTCGCCGTCGACACCGATTATAGTCGCTCGAATCGGGGCTGGCAGGGTGCCTTGCGTGAATCCGAGGAGCCATGCAACCGGTTCGAGTGTACTGGCTGCGTGACTGACTTGCCGGTCTGGTGGGCCGTTGACTTCCTGCGCGATTGTTAGTGTGCCGGTGCGGAGCGGCCGGTGCCATTCTTTAATTTCTTCGATGCGGTCTTCTGTGTCTCGGTACTCACCGGCGTGGATTTCGAACGTGTCGCGTTCGAGGAGTGGTGTGGTGTCACGCCGCGGGAGATACGCGGTCGGCGGGTTGAAGTTCACCATATCGAACCGGATTATGACGGTGTTTCCAACGATTGCGTCGCCGTCCGGTGCGGTTGTTGCTGTGAGTGTTCCGGCTCGGAACCCGAGTTCAGCATCCGTTTCGTCTCCGATGGTGTCCGGGACGTGCGGTGTGATGTACGCGTCCGTGATGTCGACGCGGGCACCGGTGTCTTCGTCGATCCCGGTTACGTCGTGCATCTCCGTGTCTGTTCCGTCTGCACGGTGCTGTAGGAATAATTCCATGCCGCGCGCGTCGCCGGTTGTGTCCGTGACTGCACCGGTGATGTTCCCATCTTCTGTCAGGGTGACACGGACCGTGTTGAGGTAGTCGTGCCCGGTAATGTTGATTGTCCGGTCGTCGATCGCGTCGGTGAACATTGCAACGTATCTACGTGCAAGTGTGTGTTACTGTATCGTAAATCATGGTACTTGACGATGACTGGTCACGTCACCGGGTTAATCCGGGCTGTGAATTCACTGACTGTACTGGAGATGGTGTCGAGATCAGCAAGCCCGGTGCACAGAAGCTTCCCGCTGGAAAACACGAGGATGACAGCGTCCGATTCCTGATCACGGTAGATCAGTGCTGGGAATTGCTCTGGTTCGTATTCAACGCGTTCAAGACCGAGTTCTAACGCGAGCGCTTCAAGCGAGATGTTCGTGTTCACGGTGGTCGTAACGACGATGTTACTGACTTGCGACTCAGGCGTGAAGTCGAATTCGAGTAAGTCCCGCATCACCGTGTTCACACGACTGACAACATCTTCGAACTGGGCAACGGAATCAACACCAGTGATCGATGCTTTCCCGGACCGGTAGAACGCGACGTACGTGTCGTCCGGAGCGAAATTCGTTTGCAGCCAGTGGTTCTCTGCGGGTTTATACGTCGCGTCCGTGATTTCCGACCGGGTTTCGAACGTGTCTCGCAGCGCAGCGAGATCTAGCTCCTGCCGGTATGATACCCACCCGATGACGTTCACGATCTCCAACGCCCCATCACCTGTGAACCCGGTTTCACTCATGATTCAGTATTCCACCCTTCAAGTATAAACAACCCGTGAATCAACGGGTTAGAAATCGTCTAATGTACTGGCACCACCACTGCTTGCTGGAGTTTCAGTGAAGTACTCCGCGGACCAGTCAGTTGCAGCATCAAGATCACGCAGCATAACCTCTGACTCGAATTCGCCTGCTAGGCGTTGATTCGTCATGACTTCCCGCATCTCTGCAAGTTCCTCTGCAGAAATATCAACACCGACAGCATCAAGCACAGCTTTGTTCAACTGGTGTTCTGCGTCCGGTTCACCCTCAAGTAACGCGTCCGTTGCCTCACGAATCGCATCGCACCCGTCCTCGGTGAATGTTCGAATGTCAGGGACAGGGATGCTTTTCGTTTCATACGTCATTAGCTGCAGCACACCGTTCCCTTCGACGCGCCCCCAGCATTCGACAGCAGCAGCGTACAGGCTGGAGTTCATCACACCCGTCACGACTTTCGAATCGAACTCGGGTTTCACTGCGACGTTCTGTACCGCGTCTGTTGTGAGCGCTTCAGCGCGGTTCACGACAGTGAACAATCTCCACTTGAAGAACCGTGGATGGAACAGTTCCGGGGCGGTCTGTTCACCGAGATCAAACCAAACGGGTCGTGACGCGCACGTACTCCCGGAGTGATGGTCGTCAGCTTCGCCTTCCTGGATGTACTGCAACAACCCGGTGTACCCATCGCGTTTCAACGCGTCCTTCACGTCGTCTTCTAAGTCGGTGTCTTCGAACGCGGTGGTTTCTTGCTTGACTTCTTCAACGTAGTCATGGACATCGATAATGTACTGCGTGGCGTCATTCTTGTCGAACACTTCTGAATCCATGCCTTTGATGCTTTTCACAACCGGGCTGAGGAACCGGTCTTCGATCCCGCGGTTGTGAGCTTCATCCTGGTCAAGTAGGAACCACCGGTTCGCACCGGTTTTCTGCCCGTACGACACGTCGACGAATTCACTAACCGGAACGAAATCATCGCGTTCAATCAAGTTAATTAACTGCAGTGGTGCGTTCAGGTAGTACCCGATTTTCTTCGGGCCGGTGTCTTCAAGGTAGGATTGCCGGACACCGACCGACCGGTAGTTCGGTCGGGTGCGGACATCCATCGGTTCTTCATCCAGCGTCATGCCGTACGTCACGGTATCGTACAGGTCAACCGGTTCCATTTCATCCTGCACGCGGATGAATCGCGTTACTGTGTCGCGTCGTGCTTCTTCGTCTTCACACCGTTCGATGAGGAGTAGACAAGTGTCGACGAACGCGTCTTCGAACGCGCGTTCTGCGAACACGACGACTGCGTGGATACGGTAGTGATCGAACAGGAATTGTTGGAAATCTATGCCGTACCGGACACTCATCCATTTCGGTGGGATGACGAACCCGAGCCGCCCACCGTCTCTGAGGAACTGTGTGGCGTGCGTGGCGAAGTACACGTACGCGTCGCTTTTCTTACTGAGTTTCTTCGATCCGTCAAGGTACGTTGATTGGTTTTCCGCCCCGAATCGTGACAGGTGCGCTCGGAACGCGTCTTTGTCCGGGATGTCACGGTTACGAATGTACGGTGGGTTTCCGACGACACCGTCGAAGTACCCGATTTCACCGGTGTCCCGATCGTCTAGCCGGACGGATTCAAGCATCGTGGAGTCCGGGTCAATATCGAAGAACGAGGAGTGATACGCGTGTAACGTATCGATTTCTTCTTCGATGTTTTGACTGGCTAAGTTCAGCGCGGTGAGGTGCAGCGGGAATTTGTTGATGTCGATCGCGGTGATGCAGTCAAGGATGTCTTGATGCGTGGCGTCCGGGTACTCTCGTTTGATTTCCGTGTACACCTCGACTGGGAATGTCCCGCTGCCGGATGCCGGGTCAAGGATGTCAGGGTACGTGTTTTCGACTTGGGCGTCCAGCACCCATTTCGATACGGCTTCTGCGATTGTTGGCGGGGTGTAGTACTGCCCGAGTTTCTTCCGTTCGCTTGCCGGGATGAGTTCTTCGAACACGTCCCCGAGCAGGTCTTCGTCGATCCCGGAGATTTCGCGTTCTTCAATGTTCTCTGCAAGTGACTGGATGTTCTTCAGTGTCTTCTTGTTGTGTGGGAATTGTTCGAATAAGTCGCTGTTGCTGAAGATTGGTTTGTAGTCGATTTTCTCGATGATTTCTTCGAATCGCCGGCGGATGTGTTCATCGAGGAAATCGAGGCTTGAGACACCGACGAGTGACTGGAGTTTGTTCCCGTCGCTCGGTTCGATCGGTTCCGGGGTTTGTTCTCGGACGACTTCGTAGAACAGGATTTTGTTTGTTAACAGGTACGCGTATTGCTTCGCTGCGGTTTCGAGTTGCGCGTCCGTGTCGAGTCCGGTGAAGTCGTTTTCTCTGACCCAGTCGTTGAACAGGTTGATGAATTTCTCGTTGCTTTCGTATTTCTGCTCAGCGAGTTCCTTGTACGCCGGCCAGATCGTTGAGTGGAATGTTCGGAGTAACCCGACGACTTGTTCTTTCTTTTCCTGGTCGGGGAGTGTGCCGTGTTGGTATAGGTGATCGATCCCGGAGAGGAGCTGCGGGATGAACCCGTCGAGGTCGTCGTCGGAGAGGTTGATCGGGCGGAGATTCGCGTAGTTGTACGGGACATCGCTGAGTTCGATTTCTCCGTTGTAATTGAATAGGTAAAAGTCGTTAGAGTTACACGTGGCGAAGAAATCAGCGTCAATATCGCGTGTATAGTCACGCGCTTGTTTGATCACATCTTTATCGTACGGTGAAATATCATCTCGCTTAACCTCGATGACAAGACTGCCAGTGAGGTTACTATCGAGGTGAATATCGGCTCGCCGGCCTTCGACATCTTTCTCGATACTTACTTCAGAAAACTTCGTGTCGTTGTTTTCGACATACCGGTAGAGGGCCGAGTAAAGCAGACTATGAAATTTTTGTTCCTTTGGCGTCGTAGTCATACTCCGGTTTACTAATTATATGGATATAAAATCCGGGGGAACACGTCCCTCGTCCCTCGGTCTTCAAAACCACAGGTACCGTACCAATCACGTCCCGATCACACACCCACGGCTGAATATTTCAGTCACTACTACAGTCGTTTTCTGGGAGTCTGGTGAGGTAATCCGTGAGTTCTAACCCATTGAGTTCCGCAACGAACTCTCCTCGAACTGATTCATCGATGAACGCAGATTCAATATCGAGGTGTGGAGTCATAAGCCCGGTATGCGTATCGATCCACGCGAATACAACAATCGCACATCGCAAGTATCCGAACAGCCGTTCCTGTAGATCTCCGGCAATCTCACCGGTCTGGTCCCCGTGCGCCCACTGATTCCGATAGTGGTACGCGTCGGCTATGTCCGTCAAGATCTGGTCTGGAGAAACAGCACTACTCGTTGCTTGCCCGATTGTGAATGCAGCGTACCGTGCGACATCACGAGATGATGTCTCTTCTTCCGTGTTCTGCATGTATAGTGCTTCAAGTCCGAATAATATACGTCCGATGCTGCTTTGCGGTAACTCGGACCGGATGATTGCCTCACCGTAGTGGTGCAAAGCAAGGTTGATCGGTGATGTGAAGAGCTCCCGGATGAAGTACGGGCTTGATTGCCGTAGTGTTGTTGACCCGTCGCAATACGGGCGTAACAATTCGAGTAACTCGCTGATTTCCGCGGTGTGCTCTGGTTTAATTTCTGCGAGAGAAGCGTCAACAACGCCGGGTGCCGGGAATGTGTTCATCCGCATGTGGAATGACCGTTTCACACTGTACGCGTTTTTCACAGCGATCCACGATTGACTGAATAGGCTGAGAGTCACGGCGAGGAACTCGGCAGCGACAGGCGGTGCGTCGCTGAACGCGTGATTCGTCGACATATCGATTTCTGCAGCTGCTGTCCAACTCTTCACATTCTTCCCGCGTTTGGTTTCCGGAGCAGTGTTCGATACTCGTTTTTCTCCGAGTAGTAACCCGTCGTCTAACTCGCGGAGTCGATGCGTATCCGTGATTTCGACAGGACCGCGTTCAACTATGACACCGCCGAGCGCGAGGCGGAGTGTGTACTGGTGTTGCTCGTTAATATCACCAGTAAGGATCTGGACGCACTCGTCGACAACATCTCGCAGCAACTCACCATCAGTCACTGTTACGTGTAACTCCTGTACGTTCTCATCCCCAGTCTCGGTTTCCTCGACGGTCACGGCACCGAGTTCTCGGAACGCGTGCTGTAGTAAATTGGTTAAGTACGGTGTGCTTGGTTCGAAGTCGTGCGTCTCTGCTAAATACGTGAGTAACGCGGTGCCGGCGTCCGTATCAGCAAACGCATCGTGTGTTTGAATCACACTACTGTACTGTATTGACTCGGTTTCGTTCACCTCGACAACCTGTCCGGTCCCGATGTACTGCCGGATGCGATCCGTGGTGACGAGTTCACCGTTGAGCTCGGTGCTACTTGTCAGGATGTATTCCCGGAGTAGATCTCGGAGTTTGTCTGTGTTGTTGTCTGCTACATCACTGAAATCAAACGGGTTCATCGCGCGTTCATCCTCGTGTGTGGGGCTGGGGGCTTGATAAACATACAGTCCGGTTGTGGCGTGGAAATACGGCTGCGGCGGTACTTCCGTTTTCTCAGGGACGTGTACAATCGTCTCGTGATGTGTCTGTGTTCCTATTGAAACGAAGGGGTGGAGCGTGTGACAGTACTACGACCCCTTCACGCGCCTGTACACGCTGCTCCCTCTTAATCATGGCACTCGTACGTGCCGTCCGTATACTGACCCTCGCCGTGTTGGATACGGACGTATGACTGTGCTGTCCGCCGCGGACTGGTTATCCGTGCGTTCGCAGTATGCTTGTAATCTCGCCGGGATCCCGTGTCGGTTCGACCCACTCATCACCCGTGTCAGTGTCGAGGTACACTTGCAGGGAATGCGATCCGTCTAACAGGTAGACAGCTGCAATCCGGTCCGGGTGTGCTTCATTTTGGAAGGTAACGAGCAGCCAGTCGTTCGTATCATCTTGCGATAATTCGACTGTTGCATCGGAGACACTCCACGGTGATGGGACAGTAAGTTCATCGAGGAGTTTGCCGCGGGTCTGCTCTGCTGTGGAACGATCCACATCGGTGAGGTGTGACAGGTACGTTCTGAATCCCGTCATGAGTGTCTCCAGTGATTGTGTCTATCGTAGTAATGCTTTCCACTACTGACTCAGATTCACCACACGTGACCGAGCGAGTAAATGAGTAAATGAGTAAGTGAGTGAGTTTCCCGGTCCGTCACGTTGTAGCGTCGTGTTCCTGTTCTCCGTGCTCCGGGTCCGTATCGATCTCGAACCGAGCGCCACCATTAGTGCTTCTGGTGACTGTCACACCCCACCCGTGTGCGTCGACAATTCGCTGCACTGTTACGAGCCCTAACCCTGACCCGTTCTCGTTCGTCGTGTACCCGGACTCGAATACACGGTCACGATCCTCGACTGGGATCCCGGGGCCATCGTCCGCAACGTAAAACCCGGTTTTAGAATCCGTATCTAACACACCGACCGTCACTGTCACGTCTTCGCCACCGTGTTCAACGGCGTTCCGGAACAGGTTCTCAAATAATTGCCGGAGTCGGGACTCGTCACTAATCACTGTGTAGTCGGTCGTTCGCGGTGTGACGGTGAGTTCTGCACTGCTTGGTGTATCGACCATCTCCCACGCAGCTTCGGCAGTATCTCCGACCGGGATACGTGTTGTTTCCTCGATTGCCTGCCCGGCCTGCGCGAGATGCAGCATATCGGTAATGAGGGTTTCCATACGGTTATGCGCGGTTTCGATGTGTTTTAACGCATCTGACTGACAGTCTTCCTTCGCTAGTTCGAGGTACCCGTTCGCCACATTCAACGGATTCCGGAGATCGTGTGAGACGATACTAGCGAATTCTTCAAGCCGGTCGTTCTGCTGTTCAAGTTCCTCACGTTGTTCTTGGAGTTCTGTCTCTCGTTCAATACGATCCAGGACGTTTTCTGTGATGGATGCGAGGATACGAGCGGTCGTGACATCAACATCATCGAACGCCCCGGGTTCTCTCGATCCGATATTCAGGACACCGTGTGATCCGAGTGGGATGATGATCTCGCTTTGAATCACTGTATCCGGGTTGTACCGGTCCGGGTGTTCGTGCACAGTATTGTAGATCTGGACTTCACCGTCAGTGAACGCGTTCCAGGAGAGACTGTTCCCCGGTGTGTACGTTGGGTGCGTGTCGAATGTGTCGGTCGCGTCGGTCGTGGCTGCGGCAGGTTCGAGCGTGTTCCGTGATGCGTTGTAGAGCCAGGCTCCAGTAAGAGACGCGTTTAATTCGGTTTCTATGAACTGTACGCAGTGTTCGCACACGGTTTCCTTCTGAGATGCTGTGATGAGTGTCGTCGTTGTTTCTTGTAGTGCTTTGAAACGAGTTAACCGGCGGTGACTCTCAGTGTTGTAGGTCCCGGCGACGAATCCGGCGAGCGCTCCGCCGGAGATTGCAGTGGCGAGTTGGTACCCGGCGTCGTGCGGTATGTCCCCGGCAAGGTACTGGTGTGTCGTGATTGTCCCGATAAGCCCGCCGATTGCGATCCCGCCGAGCACTGTCCATTTCAGTATTTGTGTGCCGTATTGTGCTGGGTAGTGTTGCTGTTTCGTCCAGTACCCGGCGTATATGATGAGTAAGGCGATGGTGAGTGGGATCCCGGCTCCGATCAGCATCGCTACTGGTGGTTTATCGTGTGTGAAAATATGTGCCGTGTGTGTGAGTGCGAGGACGGCACCGAGACTTGCGATACCGATGCTTGAGAGAGGGCGAGGGACTGTCATTTGACGGGTGTTGTAGGGGGAGTTGAATGACGTGTGAGTTGGTCCGTGCAGTATGATGTATTACTGATTGTGGTTTTATATCTTCGGAGTTCGTTGACAAGTACCTCATAACTCGCTGGCGTTGGACTCCGCGACCCCGGCACACTTATATGTTACAACCGCATACAACCGCATACGAACCACGCCATGCCTGTTGACCTTCGACGACACGATCCGGACGACACGATTAACATTCGCCCCGGAACGAACAAAGCCGCGATCATCAAACTCCTGTACCGCGACACGAACCTCGCGTACACACCAGCAGAAATCCGTAGTGAGCTTGACCTGCCGCGCGGCACCACGTCGACGACGCTGACCCGACTGCACGACGACGGGCTGATCGGGAAAACCAGCGACGGCCTGTACCACGGCCTTGACCACCGAGGGGACGTGCGGCGGTTCGCCAGGAGTCTCGTGCAACTCGACGACATGGCAGCCCGGTACCCGGACCCGGGACTCGACCCGGACGACGTGGAGCAAACCGGGGCAGGCGCACAGAGAGAACTTCCGCACGATCGCGGCGGTGACGGCGAGGACGGTTCGGGTGAGGAACCAGCCCCCAGCGACTGGGTGCGTAACACGACTCCCTCGACCTCGGATAGTGACGCGGCCGGTGATGACCGTGCCGGAGCCGGAGACGGTGACGGGGACGGGGAGTAGCACCGTGACGTTCTCTGCTGGGGTTCTCACATGACGTATTATTACCCGCAAGGCAGTCTCGTGTTCGCAGCGGATCCGACCGGTGCGCACAGCAACCCGCGGCCCGTGATCGTGATTTCCGACGTGGACCGGCCGTACGTCGAACAGGAAGCCACAGTCGTGTGCCTGACCACGCAGTCTGACTACTCGTACGAGGTCACTGAACTGCCGAGTGACGTGCTGGACGGTGTGGAGCTGCGGAAAACGAGTTACGTGATGCCGTGGGCGATATACACGATCCCGCTGTCGTCGATCCGGGATAATCTCCCGTCCGGAACGCTGACGACTGAGGGGCTGCGGCTCGTGGCTGATGTGATTGACGGGATGGTTCGCCCGTAACACGACGCGGTCGCTTGGTCTGAGTCGGTGACCACTCTCAAACCGGTGTGTCTGGAGTACTACTTATGATCGTGTTCGAAGTGGTACTTCGGGTAGAACACGTCGCGGTCCTTGTCGATCCATTGCCGGAGTTCTAAATCAGTGATGAACCGGACGCCGTGTTTCTCGATGTATGACGGTGTGAAATTCGAAATAACAAGCATCTGCGTGTCGTACTCACTCCATATATCTGGGATCTCTCCGTACGGTTCTTGACCAGAGTGGTGGAACCGGTCACCGGGTTCTAGGGATTGCCAGTCACTGACTTTCTCAGGGTACGGTATCCCGTCGTTGAAAATCTCGTCATCGTATTCTTCGTCGATGTTTTGAATCCCGTTCTGCGACTGGAGTTCGAGTTCCGGGAGAAAGAATTTCACTTCACCATAGTACACTACCTCATCCCGCACGAACAACACATCGATTTCACGGTCGTTCGGTCCGGGAAGCGTGCAGCTGTGATATGATTCGATGTCATTACCCCGCAGGTACTCGTGGACTTTCTGTTCAAACTCTGGTGCTCGTTCCTCTCCGTTAATCCGGTCAATCAACCGTCGCTCCGGATCAGGTGATCGGTTGTGGAGTAAGGGGAATAATTGGAATTGCAGGATGAATGCGAGTTGATCCGGGTATAACACGCGGGTGATGGTGCGTTCTCGTGTCGGCCGGCCGGGTTGGAGCTGTATTTCTTCTGTCCCAGTGATTTTGAAGAATAACGGGTGAGCGTCGGTGTTGTCCGGGCTCATCAGGATCTTGTCTTTGACGATCGGCCACTCGTCACCGAACACGTCTTCACCGCATTCGTCGAAGGTGTGTTCACGCATCGCTGCGGATCGTAGATCGTGTTCTCCACCCGCTCTTAGTTGACGGCGGACACGTGGTTCTTCTTCGATGCGGTCGAAGAGAGCGCGTATATCGAAGATAGTGACGGTACTGGGGAAGTTAGTTGAGAATATCTTCTGTGCGTCTGGGTCGAGTGAGGTTGCGAAACCGAGGCTGGTAATGAGATCGAACCAAAAGTCACCGAAATCGTATGGAGTGTCGATGCCGTCTTGGTCTGGCCGGTCGAATTTCCGTATGGCTTCTCGGGTTTCGAGGAAGTCTTCGCGGATGTCTCCCCACCCACCGATTGTACTCTGCATACACCTCTGCATGCAGAACCAGTACTCGGATTTCAGGAAGGCGTAGTTTCCGAGGAATGATGTCCAGTCTCCGTGTCTTGGCGTGATTTCTACCGGGACACGGAATTCCTGCTTCACTTGGTCTAATGTACCGATGAGTGTGATGCCTTTGTTCAGCACGTCAGTGACGCGGTCTTCGAGTTCATCACGTTCACCAGGGTCGTGTTCTATTTGGTTTGAGGAGAGATCGTCTTCTTTGTAGAGGCGTTGGATTAGTAGTGCTGGGTAGACGAAGGCGGTGTAGTCGAGGCGGTTTTCTTGGGTGAAGTTGAATGCTGCGTGGTTTGCTTGCCGGACGAGCTCTCCGATAATCTGCGGGGCAGTGAATGCATCGAGTAACGTGAGGATGTTCGTCGCGTTTAACACGTTGTCTTTGAGGGTATGGGCTTTGGTGCGGATTTCATCGCGGTCTGCGACTGGGTGCCCGCAGCCTTCTGGACAGTAGAGGTATTCTCCGTCCGGGTCGTATACGAGCGGGGTTTTGCATTCAGGGCACGGCATTCAACCAGTCTCACCTCGTGTATGATGGTGTCGCTGCGCCTGTGACGTGTTCTGAAGTTCAGCGTAGTTTTGTGGTATCCGCCCGGTGCGATTCCTCATCGATTTCACGGTAAGTTGTTACGGGGCAAATACGTTGCGCTGCGGAGTTAGTTCTCTAGATGACTAGCGGGGTGCTGATTTGTATAGCGGGATGTGGTTTACTTGCTCCGTGTTCGCCGTGTTTCACATCGATACTCGGTGTGCGAGGGGCGTGGATCCGTGTTTGTACGGCGTTAACCCCAGGGGTTCGAGGTCTTTTCTACGTGTTTCCAGGCGTGGATACGCGGTGTCGTGGCGGTGTGAGGGACTGAACCCGGTCTTTGACCGGTGAAGGAGTATCTCGACTCTGCGGTGCTGGGCTGCTGTCGCCGTGCGGGGCTGCGTCGGTGAATGTGACATTCCATTAGTAGACTCCAACATTCAAGACCCCTGCGGACGTGGCCGTATATAAATCAGGACTCGACTCATGACTGACTCAATAGATTCCAACATTCACGGCACGACCGGCACGGATCCTGGTGATGAACACTCCGACACCTCGAACAACTCCGAACACTCGAATCACTCCAGTCCCTCTGAAAACTCTAGTCTCTCCGAACACTCCACTCCCTCACAACACTCTAAACACTCTGAACCCTCAGAACCCTCTAAAGACTCTAAGGGCTCTGGTGACTCCAATCACTCTAATTCCTCAGAACACTCCGGGTCCACGGACCGGAACGAGTCACGAGCCGCGGCGTGGCTCACCCCGGACCAAGTCGAAGCGATGCGGACCGCGTGCTACGACCGGTTCGCACAGTACCTGCAGGCTCGGAATGACGCGATCCTCACTCTAATGTACGACACCGGGCTGCGCGTCGGTGAGCTCGTTGCGCTCAATGAAGCGATGCTGCGCAGCAACGGTGAGAACCTGTACTTACCACAACACATCCAGAAAGACTACCCGAACGACAACACACCATCACCAGTCACCGTCGAACTCGCCGCGGATACAACACGGACGCTCCGGTCGTACCTGTCCGGACGGTGGAAGGATACTGAGGCGTTGTTCCCGTCGCGGAAGGCTGACCGGATGACCACGCAGGGAGTCAGGTACGTCGTGTCGGATGCAGCGGAAGCAGCTGGTGTTGAACCGTTCCTGATTGACGGATCGAAAGGTGAGCCGGGGGATGTGACACCGCACACGTTGCGGCATTCCGTGGCGTACCGGATGCTGCACGTCGAAGACGGGAACACGTTGTATGATGTCCGGAACCGGTTACGTCACGCGTCGATCGTGACGACGGAACAAGTCTACGATCACTTCAGAACCGTGTAGTGTCTCGACGCGTTCGTGTTGTGTTACGCTTTGTGAACGTTGTCACGTCACTTACCCCGCGGTGTGTTGTTCACCGATGATCGACGGGAATGTGAATGTAATGACTGCCAACACTACAAGCACCATTATGAGCACCGGCACGGTAAGGATAACGAACCATGTAGGGTAAGTGAAGATCGTGGTTGTTGCAGTGACGAACACGACTCCGATCAACACGGGTGTTATTGTGGGTGGTCTTCGGGCGTCACGGTCTGTGAACCACGAATACAGTTCAAGACCCATCGGTGCGACCGCAGCTACAACCATTATACCGAGGAACAGGCTTGTTGGACCGTATACGATGTCGTGCCCGACGAGGAACAGGAATACTGGGAGAGAGACGTAGTAACTAACGTACGCGGCCTTCATCATCGTTACTTCCCGGATTTTGAGTGGTAGGAACTGTTGTTGGAGTTGTGTGACGTTCATACATGGTACTGTACGCTCCACGGACCGGTAAACCCTCGTGAATGTCACGCGGTCAGAAACGTTTTCACACGAGACTCACTGTGAAACGCTTCTGACTGGTACTCGCCCGACCCGGAAATATATAAACCGGACCGGAGAACACCCGGGTGTATGCCACGCAGTCCTGACACTGCGAGACTTGACCAGTCAGCGACACGACCGGTGGAAATCACCCGGCACATCGAAACTGAAGTTCTCGATACGACTCCGCACCCACCAATCGACGTTGACCTTACCGACTGTAAACCAACGACTCGATACGTGCTGACCGACGACGCGGTCCCCGACGAGTATACCGGTCCGCGTGAATTCACCGCGTATCTGCACTGCCCGCCACGGAACCCGGGAGATAAGACGAGTTACTTCACCTGGCCCGCCACGACCGGGCCGGGGAATGCGACGACACCGGACGGTGACGCGGTGCACGCCGTCGAATTCTACGGCACCGTTCCCGAGTTACGGTGGACGTTCCGGTACACCGATATTAAATCGATTCTCGACTCGACACCAGGCCCTGACCCTGACTTCAATCCGGGACCCCCGGATGACCGTGACGACTTACACGGCACCACCACTGCGACGCGGTCACTGCCGGGGCCGGCGGAGACACGCACCACAACCACGTCGTCCGCGTCGAGTCCCCGGTCCACCGGGTCGACGAGCGGCGAGGAACCGTCACCGGCTCACCGCGGAGCGACCGGTGAGCTCGCTGTGAAGTACCTTACAGCGTTCGAATCGTCTGTGAGGCGGTTTATGTCGATGGTTGAACGGGAAGAGAGTGACGTGTGGGGTGAGCCGGTAACGGTCACGGACTGGGGAATAACGTACACGGGAGACCCTGACCGTGTGAGTAAACGCGTTGCGTGGAACGCGTGCGGCGTGTCGTCACCGGACCCGTACGAGTCTCGTGGCGGTATGATACCGGATCCGCCGCAGCACGTGGAACAGTACGTGGACGTGTTGATCGAGTCGGTCCAGGTTCCTGAAACGGTTCCGGTGGTGACTCGTCCTCTCTTCACCGTCCCGGACTCGGTGGCTCGGTAACGTTCGGTGCGGCGGGGTGCGGCGTGTTACTTGTACAAGGGTTGCGTGCCGGTGACGGTGCCGATCGCGTCGCTGGCTGCGGGACCGATCGCGGCTGCGGTCCGGGTCCCGGCGTTGATTTCAGTTCGCCCGGCATCGTCAACGGTCGCGGTTGGGAGTCCTTGCTTGTCAGCGGTTCCGACGAGATCGTTGAGCTCCGTTACGTCACTACATCCAAGCACAATCTTCGCTGCGAGCCCGGTTTCCCATTCATTCCGGATGTCCGGCCCGGTGTTGTTTGCTGCCCAGAGTGAGGCGTGTGCGGCTTGTACAGCTGCTTTCCCTGCAGTCAAGTCGAGATCTGTTCTGATGATTGCTTGTTTTAATCCACGTCGTCGTCGCCGGTGTCGGTGTTCGTGTTGGTGTGTCGCGGCATTGGTTTTCACGTGGGTTCTGGTGTCGGCGTCGACGGGTACGTGTTCCCGGTTGGCTGGGCGAGTCGGTGCTGGTCGCGGTGCGTGGGTTGCCATGCGGTTAATTCCTGTTGCTCGTGGTGCTCGTCGATTCCTCGGCGGAGTGCAGCGCTGACTCCGGTTGGGATTTCGGCGCGGGCGGCCGGATCGCGTGGTAATGGTCGGTCGTCGGTGTCGTCCGTGAGTGACCCGCCGTCGTGACAGTCTCCGCCGGGTGGGCAGTACTGCCAGTCTACGCGTGGGAGTTCACCCCAGAACCACGTGGCTTTCCGGTACGGTGTGCCGTACTGGCAGTACGTGATGCGGGCGTCTGGCGGGCCGAGTGCGTGCTGGAGTCGACTGGCTTCCGGGTTCTCGATGACGTAGTACTCCGGGTTGAGACCGTGGATGAGTCCGACGCAGTGCATTGCTGTGACGAACGCGTCACGGGCAGCGTCCGTGACGGGGTCACCGTCGTCGTTGAAGGGTTGTTTCCATGCGGCAGCTTTCGAGAATTCGGTGCATGGTGGGGATGCGAGGATTACGTCCGGGTCGTTCGGGAGTCGGTCGTCGCTCGCATCGAGATCCCGGATGTCCGCGCAGATGTCGGGGTTGTGGTCCGGGTTAATGTCTACCGTGACGACGTTCCAGTCCGGGTGGTCGTGGAATGCGCTGCTGAAGCCACCACGACCGGCGAATAAGTCGATACAGGTTTTCGATACCATACAGTGCGCGTCACCTCTTACTCTGTATTAATGCCGTGCGTCGGGTTAAACGCCAGTAATCATTCCGCACACGCAGTGTGGTGTGTATCGCAGTTAGACACACTCCGGGTTACAACACGTACTCGGCCTGGTAGGGCGCGCCGGGCAAGACGCCCGCGGCGACGGCACCTCGTACCCGGGACCGGTCTTATGTAATTCGGAATTCGGGAATACCGGCACTGGGTTACATAATGCCGGGTTAGAATGAGTTCAGCGTCGTTTTCCCGTGCCCCGCGGTTCGTGTCGGGCGCGTCAATCCTGTCACCAGGGTAGGTCAGGTCGCGCCGGCTGCGGATGCCGGTGACGGCATCGATGCCGTGTCCTGGTGTGGTGTCACTCATTTCTCGTCACTGTCCTTTGTGAACACCATATCCGGGGTGTAATCCCATTCAGTCACCTCAACACCAGGTAATCCTTCGAGGAGTTCCCGGACCGCATCCGCTGTTGCTGTCCCGTCAATCTCTGCAGTGATTCGGTATTTCATCGGCTCTCACCGTCTATGGAGATACAGTGACTCGGGGCAATCCCAGCCCGACAGTCCGGACACACACTCCCGTGCTCGTCCTTGATGCGTGCGTGTGCTGCGATCGCGCCGGGAGTGTCCGGGACGAACACGGTGTATTCCGGGTATGAGTCGCCGCACTTCCCGCATTCCCGAGTCATCGTTCCTCACCGTCCTCGACGACGTACTCTAACAGCACTACATCCGGGATCTCAACGCGTTGCTTCGTCGCGTCGATGTATGCCTGCTCGTTGTCAGTGAAGTCCGTGTACGGATTCCCGCCGGGTACGTGCTCCCACACGATATGCCGGTCAAGACCCAGTGACGATACCTCACGGGCAGTGACACCGCATTCGCTGCATCTGTAAATCGTGTGCGTGTCTTCACTCATACTCGGTGTTGGTATTCAGTTGGTGTTGACCGCGTCAGTTGCGACTTGATACGCTCTGTACGCTGCACGGAACGGTGCGAGGAGTGTAAGCAGCACTGCACCTACGAGACTCAGCACACTGACTCCCCACACCCACGCAGCTTCTCGGACCGGGTGCAGCACGATCGCTGCGGTCGATCGGAGATTACTGGTGTCCTCGACGCTTTCCTCATCGTCGTCTGATTCAGGAATGAATTCGGGGAGTATCTCATCGCGGAACACGGGCACGTCGTCATCATCGACGAATAACACGAACAAATCGCCGTGCGGTGTGACTGGTGTGCCTTCATCTGCATAGTACCGGTTCGAATCGTGGACACTTGCACTGTTGATGCGTTCACCGTGTTCATCAATCAGCGCTTCAAATTCCTCAAGTGGGAGTGTCCAATTCAAATCGTCTGGTCCCCATGCTGAGGTACTGGCTGGTACCACACCAACCCTCACGGTCTCCGTACCATCTGGAATGACTCTGTGCGACGTGAGTTCGTCTATGTTCTCTATCATACGTGTTAGTACGTTGTACGGCGGGTTAAACGCCAGTGAATATCTTGTACGTGGTGTTCGTGGTTCCCCTTCCCATTCCTGGTGTCTCATCCCGCGTATGATCGCCACTGACTCTGGTAGTACCAGGACGCACCGATACCGTATATTGCGAGTCCGAGGTGCTGGATGTTACTGTTGCGTGTCATTGCTGGTCACCTGCTGCGTGTTGTGAGGGTACCCAGTCACGGGTTCCTTCGCACTATACTGTAATGTCTACATTAGTATAAACACTTGCTTGTCTGGTACAGTACATCAACTACCGGCACTCGCTCCCTACACCACACACCACCAATTCACACAAGGTACACTGTGAAACACACGGAACACTCGAAACACTCCAACCACTCCAACGACACACGAGCACACCGCGGCAGCACACGGGCACACCGGCGTCACGATCGTCACCATCACGACGTTTACCGGTCCGGCCCTCGTACACATACCCAGTGACCGTCAATGCAAGACGATACGACCAGTGACCAGGCACCCGGCAGTACAACGACTACAACCACGACTCCCGACCAGTCACACCCGGGCCGCGCAACCAACAACAACAACGACGGTGAAGACGGTGACCGTGATGCGTCTACCGGTAGTAACACCACACCGGACACGCCCGGTGAGTCACCCTCAACGGACCCGGACGGGGACGAATCAACACCTCGTCTCGACGCGGTTCCTGATGAGTACGAAACACTCCTGACGGGCGTAACCGCGATCACGGCGTTGTTCACCCGTCCAGGAGCTTCTTCCTCGTCTGTGGATCGTGATGCGTTCCTCGATGCGGTGCGGTCTGCGCCGGCAGGTCACCTCACGGTGCTGATCGCGGTGTTCGTGGGGTTGACTGCAGGTGTTGTGTTCGCAGCGTGGGGTGTCGCAGGTGTTGTGACGGAGTCTGTTCTCACTCGGCCGTTCGTTACGATCGGGGTCTTGGTTTTGTTTGAGCGGTTCCGGGTTTCGCTGGCGTCGTAACACGACGCGGTTACGTGTTGATGAGTATACCGAACTGGTTTGCTGGAGTTTCCGTCAGGAGTTGGTTTCACGTTGTCCTTGGATCGTCTCCAGCACGTCCAGTGTTCCTTCAGCTCGCTGAATCTTCGCAGCCGCGTCGGACCGGTAGTCGTCGAGCGTTGACGGTGAGATACCCATACGTTCGGCAGCGTCATCGCGTGACAGTTGTTCGATCTCTCGGTACACGTACGCCTCTGCCTGCCGTTCTGTGAGTAGGTCAGCACCGGCCAGCATCTCGATCTTGTCTGCGATCGAGTACTGCATTGTTACTGGTCCCGGCGTTTGTTTGCTGTCTCTAGTTTTACGGTGTAGCTGTCTCCTTCGTAGGGGTTCGTGACCTTGATGGTGTGAGTATCGACGTGGGACATATTGCCTTCTGCGCCGCCGGTTCCGAACAGCGCTGCGCTGATCCATTCACGGGTTTCCGTGTCGATGTCTTTATCTACGGTCTCCCATCCGGTCACGTCGTAGAGGACGACGCCACGGCCGGGGAGCCCCTCGTATTCGTGCTTGATGACTCCGTATTCAGCAGCGTCTACGTCGGGGTAGAACGCTACCTCTTTGTTGTTGTTTGCGAGTTGAAATCTCGCGGTCGGGACTTCGTGCCGTAGGTCGTCGGCCGTGACTGTTTCGTCGTTGCTGGTAGTGGTGGTGTTCTGCGCCATTGCATTACGTATTATGGTACGCAACCATAATAAGTGTTCGGGTGGTATAGTACGCAAACTCGGGTGTCGGGATTCTTTCCCCTCAGTCGCATCACTCCCATAGTTCGACACGGTGTGATTCCCCGTCACGCGGTATCCTGAGCAATCACAGCATCAACATCACCGCGCGTGATTACATCACGGTCCTCGTGGAGAATACGTTTCGCTGCATCCTGCACCACACGCTCAATATCAGCCGGGACGTACCCATCCATATCCCTGGCGAGACTGTTAATATCACGGCGTGTCAGGTCGTGCGGTAAGCCGTCGAGTTGTGCGTCGAGGACTGCAGCCCGCGCCTCGGCATCCGGTTCACCGATCTCGATTTTCTTATCGATCCGCCCGGACCGGATTCCAGCGTCGTCAAGCGCGTCTAACCGGTTCGTCGCACCGATGAACACGATGTTGTGCTCACCGGTTCCTTCGAGATGGTTCAAGAACTCGTTGACGACTTTGTTGTCCTCTTCGTGCGTGCTGCCGGCCCCGTCCCGGGTTTTCAACACGGAGTCTAACTCGTCGAGGAACACGACCGCGCCACCGGCTTGCTCAGCGACGCGTTCAGCTTCACGGAATAACGTCTTGACTTTCGACGCGGACTCGTTAATCCATTTACTCTGAATATCAGCGCCGCTTAACTTGGCGAACGGGAGTTCGAGTTCTTCAGCGAGCGCTTCCGCGAGGAAGGATTTCCCGGTGCCGGGCGGGCCGTAGAAGATAATATTCGGTGCGGTGATCCCGAGTTCTTCGGCTTTCTCCCGCCGCGTGGTGAGTGGTGTGATTACATCGCGTTGTAACTCGGTTTTCACGGCGTTCATCCCGCCGACAGCACCGAATCCCGGGCCGTCGCCGGTATCCCACCGGTATTCGTAGTCGGTCGTGTTGATTCCCTCGCCGCCTTCTTCGTCGGTGGGAGTCCCGGTCGCGTCGTCGTCGGGCGTCGTGTCCCCGGGTTGATTGCGTGGTGTCCGGTGCTCGTTCCGATCACGAGAGGTTGACGTGTCGGTGTTCCACTGGACTGTTTTATCCCGGACGAATTCCGGGTCGTAGTCGTGTTCTCCGGTCGTGTCCGGGGTGTGTGCGAGCGCTGCGTGTTTGAGCCGCGGGCGATAGTACTCGTACGACGTGATGCCGGACAGGAGTGCTGCTGCGATGATCGCGGTGAGTGGTTCGGTGCCGGTGACGATCGGTGCGGTGTTCGGGATCGTGACCGCGGTGATGGCGGCGGTCCCGGTCCCGGTGAATCCGGCGATCCCGATCACGCGGTTCGTTTCACTACGGTCGCCGGTCGTGCCAGGATTGGTGAGGAGTCGCCGTGTGATGCTGATCGCGGTTACTGTTCCGATGATGACGGCTGCGGTGCGGATGATGAGTCCCGGGACTCCGTGCCTGTGGATGATCGTGGTTACTGTGAGGGTGGTGGCGGTGACGACGAGAACGGTGATGGTGAAGAGGACGGTGTGCGTTGCTGCTTGTGTGAGTGATCGTCGAGGGCCGGGACTGGTCGCCGGTGTGCGTGACTGGTCCGGGGTGCCGGGTTGGTTGGGTTTCGACATGGGTTCGATGCGTTCACACGGCTGGTGGTTGCGGTGAGGTTTCCGCGACCCTCACCCCGCGTGTTGCGGTGATTTCTTACGCGGTTCGCGGTACGGTTCGTACGTATTTCTTCCTCGTGCACCGGGTTAAAACGCCGGGTTTCTCGTAGCGTGGTGCTGCCGTGGTGTGCCTGTGTGCTGGGTTCGTCGACGCGCGTGGTGTCACGCACGGGAACCCGTGTTGTCTGCGATGCGTTGCCGGGTTTCGGTGAGGAGTTCGGTGAGGTTGGTTTCGTCGATGATGCTGATCCGGTTCGTAAGGTTCCGGTCCGTGTCTACGTTGGCGATGTACACGGCCTCGGTGTCCGGGTCTGTGTAGACGGCGACACCGGGCTGTGTGAAGTGCGGATCGTTGATCGGCTCTCGAATAACGGTCACGTTCTCGGCTGGGATGTCGCCGTGTTCGGTGACGTATGCTTGATTGGTGCTGCCCGCGTCGCCGCCGGTGTCGGTGTTCGTGTTACTGTTGCGTGTCATGGTGGGGTTGAGGCACGCCGACGGAATCGAACCGCCGCGGTGTGTGCGCCAGCTGCGTGTGGTAGTCGTTTGCTTTTCCTGTGCTTCTCAGAGGGTGTGTCGCCTACTGGTTACCGTTGTCGTCGTCGGTCGTGTCGCTGGGTTCGAACGTATCGAGGAGTTCCTCGCGGACGTTGTCGCTCACCGCTCCGAGATGGACACTCCCGTCTTCCTGGATGTGTCGTTGGAGTTCGTCGTTCGTTTCTATGAGTTCGAGCGCGTCGGACCTGATCGTGCCGAGCTCCACGTCGTCGTTCCGTGGTTGTTCTTGCGGCCCGGTTTCGTAGGTTGTCCGGATCCGTACGGTGACGCGGTCGTTGCTTGCTGGTTCGCCTATTTCGAGCCATTCGGTTTGGACTGTCATTGTTGAGCTCCTGTTGTGGTATGAGGGGACCTCTCTCTGAGGCTCCTTCTATTACTTTGTTAGGACTGTGGACTTATATACTTATTGGTGATGTAATGCTGTTACCCGATGACGGACAGCGTAATCGAGATTGCTGCAAGCCCGATGACGAGCGATGTATTCGTCGCCACGTGCGCTGCGTACGCCTCATCGAATCCGTACCGATCGTGGATCTGCTTGTACACCACCCCGACGGAGAATATCGCTGCGACTGCAAACACCGGGATCCCCATAACGAGGTGCGTGACCGCCCACACCGCGACGTGCCCCCATGAGTCTCGCCCCCATTCTTCTTCCTCGTAGTTCATCACGATGAAGAACACGACTAGTGCTGCAATGAGCGCAGCAACACCGGCAAGAGTAATCACGAGCTGCGTGGCCCCTGCAGCACTACTGCCTGTACTCCCGCTCGCTGGGGCTAGCGACGACACGAGGATGTTCCCGGAACTGCTGAACAGACTCCATTGCAGCACCGGGATGCGTGACGCAGCCCATGCTGCACCGGCAAGTACGGGCGCGGCAACCAGCCACGCGACCGGGACGAATCTCACACCACGGGCACCGTGTTTCAGCGCTGCTGCTCGCGGCCGGATCTCATCGCGCCATGGGTAGATGAACGCGGTGACTGACACCGCTGTGATGAACGGGGCGATCGAAGTCACCGCCGTACTCATACTGCATCACCAGGCGGTACTGAGTGCCTCGTCTCCGCGTCGTCCGGGGTGATTCTACTCCGTATCGGTGTTCGGTGTCGCGGCATTGGTTTGTCCTCACTCGTTCTGTTCGAGGTCAGCCTCGTTTTTCGCATCGTTCCATCCCCCGAACCGCTCCGTGTACGGTGTGACGCTGTACTTGCCGTGTTCCCGCATTTCCGCAGCGGTCGGGTTTTTCCCGAGCTCGTCTGCGAGTCGCCGGATTTCTTCGAGGAGTTCGTCGTCCGTGATTTGCGGGCCGCGGTCTCGCCCCTCGGGGTCTGCTGGGAGTCCAGCGGCTTCGAGCGCGGCAAACCACCCGTCGAACCGGCTCGTGATCGTTGACGCGTCGTACCGCCCGGTGGTTTCGTACTCGTCTTGCGTCATGTACCCGCCACCGACTTCGTTGTTGGCGGTGCGGAGATCGTCGAGGAGTGCGTCGTCCGGTATCCGGTTGTGCGGCACGTCCGGATCGAGTCCAGCGGCTTCGAGCGCGGCACCCCAGTCCCCGAATTCATCGAAGTACCACGTCGTGGTGTGGTCGCTGCGTTGCTTCATATCCGGGATTGCTGGCGGCCGGTCGAGTTCGACTGCGAGTCGCTGCATCTCGTTGATGAGGGCGTCGCGTCCTGGTCGCTGTCCGGCCGGCTCATTCGGTTCGAGACCGGCGGCTTCGACGGCATCGCTCCAACTCCCGAACTCTCGCATGTACGGCGTGCCGCTGTACTCGCCGTGTTCTCGCATGTCGCGGATGCGTGGTGTCCGGTCGAGCTCGTCTGCGAGGCGCTGTATTTCGTTGATGAGGTCGTCGCGTGAGGTTTTTCCTACCATATGTGTTTGTAACACTCGGGTCCATATAAAGGCTTGTATGTATCTGTAGGAGTGATGGTGGGATGCACCGCACAGAACACGGCCACTCTCCCACGGACGGTCACTCGTTACTCGTTCAGAATCAGGAGCAGGATCAGTCTCCGCGGTCGTGTGCTCGATATAAACCCAGCCAGTTCGCACTTCACGTCTGCGTGGTGATTGCAGGACCGTGCCGTGTGTTTTAGAATCCGGTTTCGTACCCAGCTGCTTCGAGCCGGTCGTGGAGTTCATCGACTGCGGCTGCATCAACAATCCACTGGTTGGTCTCTGGATCGAATTCGTGGTGCGTGGTGTCCCAGTCGAATTTGATGATGTCTTTCGCTGGGTGCGTGTCGCCGTCGATGGCAACACGGTCGGTGCCGTACTCGTTGGTCCACTGATCGGTGATGTACAGGTCTGCGCCGGATTCGGCTGCGGCGATCCCGGGTGCGAGTTCGTCGATCGTCACGGTTCCGAGCGCGTCAGTATCGACACTGTCGACGCTGCTGGGTTCACTGGTGTCGGTGGTGCCGGCTCCGGGGATGTCGATGCCGGAGAAGTCCGTGTCGATTTCTTCGGTGCCGGTCTCTCTGCCCGTATGCTGTGTGTTGCTGGTTGTGATTGCTGGCTCGGCGCGTGTCGGTGGTTCGATGTCGGGTTCGGTGTGTGCGTCGTACAGTTCGGCTTCGGTTTCAGCAGCGAGGTAAGCGTCTGTCATTGGTGGTCACCTGCGGTGTGTTGTGCGGGACTGCGTCCCTCTGTATTACTTTGTAAGGCCCACGTCCTTATAAACTTGTTGCTGGTAATGAGGTGGTGGCGTGGTACACGGACTGTGATCGCCGGTCCGTGTACCGGGATGCGTATTAGATTGGAAGGGAGATATGTCCCTGGTATTCGCATATGATGTTGTCGTGCGGGACGATTTCTTTCGTGCTGCGATTGTCTCCGGATGCCGTAACGGTGCCTGTAGATTCCGGAGTGCTTGCCGTGTCTGTGATTCTGTGGAGTGTGTTCACATCACCGTTTTCGAACCCGATGATGTCTCCTTCATCAAGGGTTTCCGGGTTGTCTACGCTGGTGCAGTACGCGATTGATGGGTTGTTGATCGCCGGTTCCATACTGTCACCGGTGACGGTGAAGACCGGCCCGGCGATCGCGGCTGTGGCGATGATACTGTTGAGGATAATGGTGAGCGCGAGCGCGGCGTTCGTGTAGGTTTCGAGGTCTCGTGTCATTGCTGGTCACCTGCGTGTTGTGCGGGACTGCGTCCCTCTGTGTTACTTTGTAAGGACCACGTCCTTATAAATTTGTTGCTGGTATGTGTACGAACACGGAACACGGGCACGCCGCGGCGGCACACAGCCTGCGGTCGCGGTGCTGTGCGGTCTGCAGTGCGGTGCGGGTACCTAGCCCGGCGGCGGCCTTGCCCGCCGCCCGGCACATCTCGACGCCTTTGCGGAGCGGAGCGGTGCGGTGCGGTGCCGGTGCGGTCTCACGACCAGGTAGTTCCGAGATTCCCGCGGACCGAATCACTTCACAATGAAACCAGTGTTACGTGTTCGGTTCGAGACCAGCGGCTTCGACGGCGTTGTTCCATGACTCGAAGCGTTTCGTGTACGTCGCAGCAGAATACGCCCCGGACGCTTGCATCTCAGCGAACGTCGGGGTTTTCCCGAGCTCGTCTGCAAGCCGCTGGAGTTCATCGAGGAGTTCGTCGTCGCTGATCTGCGTGTCACGGTCTCGACGTGGTTCAGCTGGGAGTCCAGCGGCTTCGAGCGCGTCACCCCAGGATCCGAACCGCCGGGTGAACGTTTCAGCGCTGTACGTCCCGTGTTCATCGTACGTGTTCATCGAGACGTACCCGTCCTCGTCGGCGGCGACGCGTTCTAAGTCGTTGATGAGTTCCTCGTCGGTTATCGTTCCGCGGCTTGCGTCACGGTCGAATCCGGCGGCTTCGAGCGCGTCACCCCAGGACCCGAAGTGATTGTAGTACGTGACTTCGCTGTACTCGCCGTGGGTTTTCATCTCGGTTGTTGATGGCGGGTGACCGAGCTCGTCTGCGAGTCGCTGTATTTCGTTGATGAGTTCCGTGCGCGTGCTTTTCGTCATATGCAGTCTCGTATTATACTGTTACACACGCACGTGTTAATAGATTCGTTGTTCTTACAATCCGCTACGTCGTGAAGAGCACCGTTCCGATCGGAGAGTGACAGTACCGTTCGCGTGTCCCCGACGGGTTACGATGCCTGGGTATGCGTCTCCAAGAGTTCCTGGATTTCCCCGAGCGCTTGATTGGCGAATGCAACGCACCGCGACGCGTCACCCCGGACGTTCTCCCCGGTGTCGGCGGGTGTATCGTGTTGCAGTGCGTGCTCGTGCTCGATGACGGTCGCTGCGAATTCAATCCGGTCGCGGACTCGTTCAAGTTCAGTGACCGGGACACCACCGCCACCGCCGCTGGGTTCGTCAACGCTGGTCACGGCACCAGTCTTGGTGTCGGTGGTGTCGTCACCGGGATCCGCGTCCCCGTCGGTCGTGTCGGTGCTGTCGTCGCCGGTCGTGTCGCTGGGTTCGACTTGCGTCTCGGTTCCGGGAGCCGTGTTTCCGAGTGTTGTCTGCGTGTCGTGACTGTGGTCCGGTGCGGTAGTCTCGTCGGTCTCTTCGGTGCTGCGGGAATGTCCGCGTGTCGTGTACGGTGAGGCGGACATAACGGTTCGCTGTGCTGTGACTGGCCCGTCTGCGACGCGTGATGCCTGTTCGTCCTCGACGCTCCCATCACGGTTACTGGCGGTGCCGGTAGCTGTTCGCAGCGCGTCCGGGTTGATGGCTACGTCTTTGAGCAGGCCTTGGTTGAACAGTTCCGTGATGCGGTCGTCGTCGAGCTCGTTCTGGACGAGTTCTGTGACGGTCCGACTGGTTTGTTCGAGGCGATCGCGGAGTTCGTCGTGGACTTCGCCGTGTTTGTCGAAGACTTGCGGTGGGTAGGACTGCGCGGTTTGCGTGCGCGCGGCGATTGCGGTGTTCGGGTCGTCCGGGTGTTGCAGTGCGGCGATGATGATCGCTTGCTGTTTCAACGTCAGGTCTGCGAGTGTTTCTCCGTTGCTGGTACTGGTTGCTGTACTATCAGGGTTCGTGCTGGTTCGGTGCGGTGATGCGTGGTAGTATTTCCGGACGACGCGTCGGACGGTGCTGTAACTCAGCGTGTCGAGGTCGTTGTTTTTGAGGTGCGTGTCTGCGATGGTTTTCAGTTCGCTGTAGTCGTTGATGTACGGGTTCCGTGCAGCTGTGGCGAGGATGTGTCGGTGCTGGTCGGTGTGGTCGTCGGGGATGTCTGCGGCAGTGATGCTGTCCGTGTTGATGTCTCGTGGGCGTTTGGATAGTGTGTCTACGAGTTCCGTGTCGACGGTGTCGTGTTCGCTGTTCGGGTCGGTGCTGGTCGTGGTGTCGTTGTGATTGGTGTCTTCGATGCGGAGTTGTTCGATGTGTGTTTCGGGCATGAACCCGTCTCGGTTTTCGTGGTCGTCGTCGGTGCTGCGGGTGACGTGGACGCGTGTCAGGATTTCGTTCGGGTATGCGGTGTCGCAGTACGGGCACGCGTACAGGTACTCGTTCTCGTCCTCGTCCCTGTCCTTGCCGGTGTCTCGGTTTTGCTCCCGATCCTGGTCTTGGTCTTGGTCTTGGTCGACCGGTTGCTCGCTGCCGGTGTCGGTGTTCGTGTCGTCGCTGGTTTTACTGGTGCCGGTCGTGTCCGTGTCGGTGTCCGTGTTCCGGTGCGTGGTGGTTGTGTCGACAGTTCTTTCACGGTCGTGGGTCGTAGTCGTGTTCGCTGTCATAGGTTGGCAGCCGGGTCCGCGGGCGTTCCAGCGCCCGTGGCTTGTTCCGACACGCTGCTGGGAGTAGTGTCGTGGAAGCCGTTTCCCGGTGTTTCAACACTACGGATTTACCTACTTAAACCCTTGTGTTATGGATTGTGTAACGACCGGGAAACCACGCGAGCACAACGCTATACTCCACGTTCACGGAACCGCACAGTCACACCACGCCGGTCTGCACACCACGACTCTACGCCGCCCGCCGCCCGGCACACCACGGACCACGGACCACGGACCACCGCGTCACTACCCGGCACCCCGGGCTCATCACACCATGTACGCCGGGAGTCGCGGTGTCGTAATCGCATCAACATCAACTACGTGACGCGACAGTTGCGTTCCAAGCGATACCCGGCCCGCACCCCCAGCACCACTCCCCGCACTCGCACCTCGATCCACAGACTCGTGACTCGACGCGGTACTCGTCCCGTGTGGTGTGAAGCGCCCGACAGTCACCGGGACCGACGACACGCGTTGCAAGTACTGTTCAACACGCCGTGGCCGGTACCGCCCGTTAACTGCCAGGACGATGAACACGGAGTACCCGGCATCGAACAACGTGGAGAGTCGCCGGCGGAGATGCATGTGACTCGCCGCGGTGAATATTTCGACTGCGACCGGTGAATGCTGACTGTCTGCGTGCACATCAACCGTGACGAACCGGTCGTCCCCGTCGACGCGTGTTTCCGGCTCGACGAGATCAGGGTCACCGACGATCGCGGAGACGCGCTGCATCACGAGTTCAATCGCTTCCCGGTGCAACGCACCGGTCGCGTCCGTTGCGGAACAGTCCCGTGTCCCGTCGACGTGCCGGAACCAGTCGAACCGCCCGGTGACGTTCCCTGGAGCTGTAAGCGTGACTGAGTCACCGCAGATACTACACGCGTACCGGTGCTCGGACTCCCGGTCCGCGTCGGTATGCACGGCACGTGACTGCTCGACCCGCGGGTTCCCGGTCGGTCCGGTCGCAGTGCATGTCACCACGCCACCGTCTGCACGCACACCGCGTGGCGCGGTGTTCGCATCACGGCCCGGTAACCGCGGGTCCGTTGTTGTTCCACGTCGTGTACTGCTGTGCGGTGTGTGCTGGGTCGTGTGGGCTTCCGGGCCGGTGACGACCGTTCCAGAGTCTCGATCAAGTGCAATCAGCATGTGAGTCCGCGTGGTGATTCCGTCTGTACGGTCTTAATACTTCCCGGGGTTGTGACACGGTACTGATTACACTCAGCAACCGTCGACAGTAACTGGTCGCGGGGTGCGATCGTCGACGGTCGAGCGCTTCGTTACGGGAGTCGTCCGCGTCGTGTTACGGTTACGCGATGTCTCGACTCGTATCGATCCGGATTTCCGTGTCGATGTTGACTTTCCACCGTTCGGTGAACGGGTTTCCGAATCGGCATTTCGGCATGTACAGGTACGTTGAGATGTTCGTGTCGTCGCGGTGTTCTGAGAGTTCCCAGACAGCGTCTGCGCTGCGGTTCGTGACGTGTTCATGCCCGCTGTCACTGGCGTGATAGTCAGTGTACCGGGTGAGGAGCACGATCGTACCGGTATCTCGCTGCAGTGCTTGCAGCCATGCGAGGAAGTCTTGGTAGTCGCTCCGCTCGGTTCCGTGTTCCAGGTCGGTGATCGTGTCGATGATAATGATGCGTGCCGTCCCCGTGTCCGTGTGGTGTGATCCGCCGTCGGTTGTTGCTGTGCGTGTTTCACGGCCTGTTTCGCTGGTGTCACCGTGGTTGTTGTTCTGCTCGGTGGTCGCGGTTCGGATGGTGTTTACCGTGTCTCGGATCGGTTCGTCCGGGTTGATGCTGTGGATTGCCGTGCTGCCGGGGGCGGTGTTGACTGGTGTTTTCTGTAGTTCTGCAGCTGCACCGGACTCAGTCGTGAGCGTGGTGAGGTAGTGTGTCCGCGTGTCGTCGTGCTGGGAGAGGATCGTGTGCGTGAAGAGTTCGGCTTGGGTTTGGGAGTGACTGGTGAGTAGGAGTAATGCGCCGGGTGGAACGCCGCCGTTGAGGTGCTTGTCTAGGTCTTTGATCCCGGTTGATCGTCGCTGCATACTACTCACCGTGCCGGTGCCGGTGTGCCGGTGTGCCCGGTGTGCTGGTGGTGTGTTGCGTCCTGTTCGCTACGTGTTGCTGCGTTGGAGTGACGGTGTGCATCGGCGTGTCCAGTGTACTGTTGTGTACGCCGCAGGCACCGGTAAACGCCGTGGTACTGGTTCGGTACGGTCAGGTGTCCCCCGGGGTGCCGGCGTGTCGGTGTCACGAGTCCCGGTCGCTGTCAGCGCGTTTCCGGTTAATGATTTTACTGATGAGTGATGTGGAGACGTTGTACTTGTCTGCGAGGTGTTGCTGCGTTACGTCACTGGCCTGGTATTCGCTTCGAATCTCGGCACCGGTGTCCGCGTCGATTTTCCGTGGCGGGGTGCCGTTTCGACCGCCGCGTGCTGCGGCTTCGCGTGACGGTTCGGTGAGTTCGCCGTTTTCGTAGGTGCGGCGTGTGTGTTCGCCGCGGTCGAGGAGTTCGAGGTGGTCAGGGTTCACGCAGGTTTTGTTCCTGCATTTGTGGTGAATGGTTTTGTTGTCGTCGTGGAGTGCGGTGGCGTGGTGGAGTTGCCAGGCGACGCGGTGTGCGGGGCGGATGCTGCCTTGTGCGCGGAAGGCTCCGTATCCGTGACTGCCGGTGCCGGCGGTCCATTCGTGGCACGGTGTGGTGATCGTGGTGCCGGGTTCGACGGTGTCTGGGTCGGGTGGTGTCCCGGTCCTGATTTTCTCGTTGAAGCGCTGTTCGATGTTCGGGAGCCCGGTGTCGGGGATGGTGAGCGTGTTGTTGTTCTCGCGGTCGTGGTCGGGGTTGTTGTTCCGGTTCGGTTCGGTGTCGTTTGATTGGTCTGGTGTTGTTGACATTGGCGGGGTTGTGGTTAGTCGGCGGTGTAGGCGGTGATTGTTTGCTGGTGTTCGCCGCTGGTCGCGGTTGTTTCGATGCGTGCGCTGTTCGGGGTGCCGGGCGTGTTCGGGTTTCTAGGCTTGGTGTTGTCGGTGGTGTCTGTGAGTTCGTTGGTGATCGTGTCTGCGAGGGTTGTGACGGCGTTCCGGATGTCGTGTTTTTCTGCGAGGAAGTTGATCGGGATGACACCGATGTCTCGGTACTCGTCGAGATCCGGGTTGTACGTGTCGTCGCTGGTTTCGCTTGGTGCCGGGAGTTCGTTGAGGTGGGTCCAGTCGGGCTGGATGGTGTCGTATTCGTACGTGTCCGTGTCCGGGTCGTTGACCTCGCACCAGGTGAGGTAGTGGTTGGTGAGGTCCATGAGGCGGTGGAGTTGCCCGAGTTCCTGGTTGGTGAAGTGGATTTCGCCACTGTCGTCTTGGTTGGGACTGTCGGTCGTGTTCGTGTGTCGTGTCATTGCTGGTTCACCTGCGTGTTGCGTGCGGTGTTGTGAGGGTACCTCTCTCTCTGAGGCTCCTTCTTACTATACTATACTACCCACACGAGTATAAAACTTGTCCCGTGTGTGGTATGCAAAACCCGGAAACACCACACAGACAGTCACGGAGCGTTACTGCTCGAAGAGCGCCTGGACCCGGTCGGTCCGCCGCTGGTCGTAGATCTCGACACCGTGCGATAAACGCGTTTGGCCCGGTTCACGATCGAAGATAAGCGAGCAAAACCGGGCTTCGTCGATCCCAGCACGCTCGCTCCATTCGACCATCCACCGCATCTCCCCGTCCTTCTCGTACTCGTAGACGCTGGCTTCCTGACTCCGGTTACCGCGCTTTGCGGTGAGTGTGCCGGTTTGTTCGTAGTCGATCCCGGCATCTTCGAGCGCGTTGAGTGTCGGTGTCCGGGCAGTGTTCGATCCGATCAACCCGATTTCACTGGCTTCCCGGTCAAGATCCCGGTCGTCACTCCCGTCACTGTCAATCTGGTACGTATCCCCGTCGATTGTGAGGGTACGCAGCGGAATTTCACCGTGATTAACGATGTCCCCATTATCTCCGACACTGTTCTCGAACAACCCGTATCGCAGCGTCCACCACGACTTATTCACGTTCGAGCTTGACTTGACCCTTACCATGACAGCATTGTTGTTATCCAGTGCAATCGTGTACCGTACTTCCGCCTCGCCAAAGTCTTCGGTGATGGTTTTCTTGACGGTGTGTTGGTCACCGTTGACGTGGAGTTCCGCGCCAGGTTCGAGACCGATCGGTGCTGGTTCAGCATTCTCCTCGTCGTCGGTACTAGTGTTGCTAAGGTCGATCCAACAGTTGAGTCGGTCGTTGTGTTCGTCGCCAGGGATCGTGTGGTGAGTGCGTCGTGGCATTGGTTATCAACTCGTGTTGAGGCACGCCGACGGGATCGAACCGTCGTGGGTGAGCGCCAGCTGCGTGTGGTAGTCGTTTGCTTTTCCGGTGCTTCTCAGAGTGGTGTGTCGCCTACTGGTTGCCGTCGTTGTCGATTGGTTCGAAGGTGGCGAGGAGTTCCTCGCGGGCGTTGTCGCTCAACGCTCCGAGATGGACGCTGCCGTCGTCGTGGACGTGCTGCTGGATTTCGTCGTTCGATTCCATCAGTTCGAGCGCTTCGTAGCTGATGGTGCCGAGCTGCACGTCGTCGTTCCGTGGTTGTTCTTGCGGCCCGGTTTCGTAGGTTGTCCGGATCCGCGCGTTGATTCGTTCGTTGCCTGTTGGTTCACCGGGTTCGAACCATTCGGTTTGGACTGTCATTGTTGAACTCCTGTTGTGTTGTGAGGGTGTCCCTCTCCGAGACTCCTTCGTACTATACTATAACATCCATACAAGTATAAAACTTGTCCCCGTGTAGGAGTTACGCGTTCTCGATCCGCTGCACCGCATCCTGGATCGCAGCTCCAGAACACCCAATCATCGCCGCTAACTCTCGCTGCACCACCCCATCGTACCCGTGCTGTTTCACTGCGACCCACACGGCACCCGCCGCGGCCACAGCCGGGTTCGACCCATCCCCGCGTATCGCATCGAGCGCACGCGTTGCTGTCACTGTCACGCGCTCCGGAAGCGTGTACTCACTCCGAATCCGGTCAAGGTACTCGCCCGGTGGGATCGGCGTCGTGTACACACCGCAAGCATCCTGGATCCGGTGATTCGCACGCATCATCTCCCCACGATCAACACCGTGCACACCACTGATTTCATCGAGTGTCCGCGGTGTGTTCTGCACGCGAGTCCCGATCGTGACTGTCGCAGCAATCACCACGTCGTACCCGACACGCAGCACACCACCACCACTACTACTCCTGTCCTCGCCGTCACCACCCCGACGGTTCCGCTGTAAAGTCACGTACACGTCGACTGCCGTGCGGACCGTGTCTACTGGCAGGTCAAGCTCCGTGTAGTACTCACGGTACCGTTCCACTACCCGGTCACGGTACCTGCTCGGTGTGTGGTGTGCGGCGTCCCCGGTCAGAGACTCGATCGTCACACCCCTCTCATTAGCCTCGTCGTCCTCGTTGTCCTCGTTGTCCTCGTTGTCCTCGTTGTCCTCGATTGGTAACGCGCTCTTCTCAGTACTGCCTCTACGCTGCGCCATGTGACACGGTACGCTCCACAGACCGGTAAACATCTCCCGCACACCCCTGCAGTGTGTTCCGTGTTTCACACCGTATTCGGTGTGAATCGACGAGTGCGGTACCGCGCCGCACCGCCGTGTTGAATTCGAGTGATTACCGTGTACTGTGACTCGCACCTCTGCGCTGCGACCGGTGCGGACAGTCACACTACGACCCCCGGCACCCCCGACCCGTCACTACTACGCTGTCTCTGCCCGGCACCCCGGGGACTCCTGGCTGCCTGACCGCCCCTCTGACCGTGCGTGTCTCCTCGCTGTGCTGTCTGCGTTGACTAGCCATTCGGCGCGTGAGGATTTTTTCTGCAGGGGTGAATCCCCTTTCCCTGAGTCTATTGCCGTACCCATTTACGGACTGTTAGCGGCGGTTCACCCCCCGCTGCGAAACCCGGATTACGCGTTTAAACCCGGTTTGCAGGTCTCTAACCGTCGTAGATTCTTTGAAATATCCGGGTGAGTTGTTTCACGGTCTGAGCGGGGGTTCTGTCAATCACCTCAACCCCCGCGCGGAACAGTTCTGTCGAACCGCGTTGAATAATCACGAACGTATTAAACAGTGGAGAGACAACGGTTAAACAGGGAAATGAGCGAAGCAACCACGACCCCCGACCGCGGGGGGTGTTCGGACGGGAAAGCCACGCAAATAGTTCTGTCATGCCGGGACTCACCCACCGCAGTATGCCCTGCAAGCGCACACATGGCGCTGCGACACATCCAGTTCGGTGAGTTAACCAACCTATCCTCAACAATCCAGGACAAAGGCTCCCCAGCCGTGTTCTCGCTCGACGGGACGGATGTCGTCCACGTATTCGGCACGGTGTTCGACAACATCATCTCCGACATCGAAACCGTGCTTGAGACCCCGGCCCGTGACTGCGACGCCGTGATCGTTGATGGACTGGCGGACATTGGCGGCACGCACCGTGAGATCCGCGACCGGCTCGACCGGCTCCGCACAACGCTCACACCACACGGCACGGATCTCGTGATTATTGAAGCAGATCCGAAGGGAAGTGAGACGTACCGGGTTGATCCGGCGAGCGATGAATTCGAGTGGCTGCTGAATACGCTCACGTTCACGTCGCAGGCAGGGTTGACACGGCAGCGTGACGCGACGCGAGAAGACATTGAACGGTGGGCTGGGGTAGAGTATAATGGCGGCCGGCCGCCACTCGGTTTCAAAACGGTTGACGGGTGTCTCGTCCCAGATGAACCGTTCTACAGTGAGGTGTGCGCAACGCTTGAACTCGTCGCTGAGCGAGTGGGTGATCCGGATGGTGAGGCGGGGATGTCTAAGCGGAAAGCAGCTGCGACTCTGGAGACGAGTTCGAGAACGATTACTCGCGCTATTGAGGACCGTCCGGCGCTGTACGGGCTTCCTGATGACTCGACGTAACCACACGTCGGCGTCACATCACTACGGACTTATTGCCCTGTACTCTTCCGTTCTAAACTCTCCGAACTCTCCAACCACTCTAAAGACGCTGGTTCTTTCGGTATTTCCTATCGTCACTGATCACTCGATGCGGTCTGAACACGCGTAACGCCCGGCACCCCAGGCGTCGAGTGTAGTGAATTCACTGTGAATTCACGAGGTTACACGGTGTCGCGGACCGGGTCAACCGGGAAGAATGCGTCGGTGTCCGTGCTGTGGAACCCGTCCGGCCCGGCGATCACGGGTTCGTTCTCGATGCGGTACCCGTACGGGAACTTCGGCGCGCTGCGTTCAGGCTGGTCGGGTTGCTCAGTACTGTCGGTGCTCGTGAATGCAGTCAACGTGATTTGACTGCCGATGTCACTGGAGCTCATGGCTTCACATATCGATACGTGACTAGCACGGTTAAACGCTCGTGATTGTGTGACGCGGTGCGTGGCACCACACCACTACTGGTCGTGTCCCTGGTCGGTCGTGACGGTGCGGTACGCGGACCGGATGCGGCCTGCGGTGTTCAGCCAGTGCACGTTCCGGGCCGCGTCACTCGCTGCGTTGATGTCCTCGACGATCGTGAGGAGCGCATCGAGGTCGCGTTGCGTGAGTTCGACCGGGTCCATGATCCCGTGGTTCCGGATCTTCCGTGTGACGTGGTCCGGTGTGCCGGGATGGTTCGTGATTGTGTACCGTCCGGTTGCGTTGAATTGGACGGTCGCGGTCGGTTCGCGGTGCGTGTCTGGTGCGGGTGCGGTGAGGCCGTGGTCGGTGAGTGCGGTTTGTCGTGGCATTGTCGTGTCCTGTTGGTGTGCTCGTGTGTTATTGGCGTGATTGGAGTGATTGGAGAGTTCGGAGTGTCCGGAGTGTTCGGGGTTGTTCGAGGTGCTTGGTGTGTGAGGCGTCGTTGGTGGTTAGTTGTTGTACGCGGTGAGACTGGTTTGTGCGGTGTACTCGCCGGTGTCGTCGTTCCACTGCCGGCGTTCGACTTCGCGTGTGATTGTTTGCCGGCGGTCGGAGTCGAACGGCTCACCACGGTTTTCGAGGATGGTTTTCGCCGTGTTGACGGCGTCGACGAGGTCAGTGATGCTGCGCGCCGTGTTCGCGTCGTCGTTAACCCGGGTGTCACGGATGTGTTCGTGGTTGTCGGCGTGTTCGTGTCCGCGGTCTTCGACTGGTTTCATCCGGTGGTACGTGACAGTAATGCGGGTGCCGTACACGCCGGTCGCGGTACCGGGTTCGACGGTGTCCGCGTCGTCCGGGTTTTCAGGGGAGTGGTTGAACCGGACGGTGAGTTCAGCGCAGTACCATGACCCGGTCGGCGTGGTGCGTCGGAGCTCGATCGTGGTTGCCGGGATACGCGTCCCGGGATTGAACCGGTCGTTGTTTCCGACGACTGCGTCGTGCTGCCGGTGGGAGTGGTACCACGTGTCTGCGGGTCGCGGTGCGTCGTACCGGTCGGTGTGCCACCGGTCGGGGTGACTCGTGTTCGTGATGGCGAGTGCGGCGGGGTGCCGGTCGGTGAAGTCGTATCGCCCCCATTCCCAGATTTGCGTGCGGATGGCTTCGCTGACGGTGTCGGCGTCGCGTTTAGTGCCGGGGCCGTACGGGTACCGGGCGTGGTCGTGTTCGCTGCTCGTGTCTGTGTACGCGGTGAGGTGGATGACGGGTGTGTTCTCGTTCGTGGTGTGGTGTGTGATGTGGATGTGTTCGCCGGTCGTGGTGTCGTGGTAGACTGTCGGGCCGTGCGTGTCGTGCCCGGCGTGGTATTCGAACCGGTTGATTTCGGTTGGGATTGTGACGGTGCTGGTTGTTCCGGTGGTGTATGTGATCGCGTCCGGGGTTTCTGTGTTGTCTTGTGTGGGTTGCGTGGTTGCCATGATGGACACCTGCGTGTTGCGTGCGGTGTTGTGAGGGTGCCTCTCTCTGAGGCTCCTTCTATTACTTTGTAAGGCTTGTAGGCTTATATACTTGTTGCTGGCATAGTGTAGTGTGGTGTGGTTTGGGTTCCTCATAACACTCGGCACTCTCCGATCTCTCCAGACTCTCCAATTTCTGCGGGGTGCGTCACACCACTGACACGCCGGCAACCACGATCGAGTCACTATACACAGGACGGCATGGAGAATAACTGTCGATGAGACGCCGCAGATACCGGCGTGAGAGCCGTTCGTGTTGAGTACGTGTATTTCCCCGGCAAGAACACCGAGCGGTGTGAACGGCGTTCTACGGCCTGCTATACACCACGGAATACGCAACCCGCGACCGATTCCTGAATCCCGAGGTGGTTAGGACCGGAACTCGTCAAGTGACGTGTCCCGACCCGGGACTTCTGAACCATCGTCCGGGTCAGACCTCTCAATAACAGCCGTCGCCTCAGCACCCTCGTGCACCGCAGCGTTCCCGTCCTCGTCAACCGAGAGTACCATCCCCGGCCGGATCCGCGACGCACCGGCCTGCGACTCAACCCAGTCCCGACCAACGAACGCTTCGAACTCCCGCATCACACCGTCCGTAATATCGGTCCACTCAGTGTCTGCAACGCGTTTGAATTCAGCGTAGACACGGTTACCTGTCTCGGGGTGCCGGACCGCGCAGAGATCGCCAGGCAGCACGTCACGGTCTTCGATGCTGTGAACGATCGTCGTATCATCGAGTGACGCCGGGTCAATCGGCCCGGAACCAGTTGCAGGCGCAACGAATTCACCGGTTTCGTGTTCGTACACCCACTCTTCGGTGGTATCGTCGTAGACACCTGATTCTTCGTAGTCGCCTACGAGGCGGATGTCGTCGCCAGCCCAGCGACCGGCGTACTCGGTGCCTTCAGTGACGTGCTGGTCGGCAGCGATGCATTCGACTATTCGTTCCCGGTTCCAGCTGCCGTCGTCGTTCCGGTAGATGCTTGTCCGGCCTTCGTTCCGGGTTGCTTCGCGTTCGTCAGCCATGAACTCGCTCATGGCGTCTTCGAACTCCGGAGCGTGCGGGTTCACCAAGTCCGTGAACCGTGTACCGTCTTTCGGCCCGTCGATGAGTAGGTAGGCTAGGATCCCGGTCCCGACTGGGTCGGTGACGCGGGCGACGGCTTCCATACTGCTCGTGTCGGGGGCGATAACCTCTTTCCGTGTCTCGTTGATGAACTTGAAGTACTGCGTCATTGGTGGTTCACCTGTGTTGTGTTGTGAGGGGACCTCTCTCTGAGGCCCCTTCTATTACTTTGTAATGCCTGTATCCTTATAAACTTGTTGGTGGTATAGTAGTGTAGCAGGGGTTTAGTGCACGGTACACGGAACACGGGCACGCCGCGGCGGCACACAGCCTGCGGTCGCGGTGCTGTGCGGTGCGGTGCGGGTATCTAGGCCCGGCGGCGGCCTTGCCCGCCGCCCGGCACATCTCGACGCCTTTGCGGAGCGGAGCGGTGCGGGGCGGCGCGGTGCCGGTGCGGGAATCAGTCCTGGAGCACCAGCCCGGGACACACAGACACACCGACACGGATAGCGATGCATCGATTTGAAAGCCGTTGTACGCGTAGCACAGCGACTTGCTCACTAGACAGGGTAGACACACGTGCAAAGCACGGACCGCGTCACACGACCGGATACGCAGCGATACGAGACGGTCACAGTACAAGCGATGATTTTCAATCGCACCGCACCCGGCATACAGGCACACCACACAGATGAATGCGGAATGAATTCACAGCAACACGACCAGTGACACGATCACGTCACTACCGGCACACCCAGCAATCCAAGCCACTACTCCACACACCAATAATTAACGCAATCGAGACACCCACCACCCGCACCCCCAGCACCGTGTAGAAACACCACCGACACACCACGATACAGAAACGACGCCTGGCCCTGCACATCGACGACCAGGTAGACAGACCGGACAGTACACGGTACACGGGCACACCGCGGCGGCACACAGCCTGCGGTCGCCGGCTGTGCGGTCTACTGTTGCAGTGCGGGGTGCCGCGGCGGTGCTGTCTGCGGTGCTGTTGCGGTTGCTGGTGTTGCCTGTGCGGTCCTCTTGCTGATTTCTTTTGGTGCGCCGCGTCACTGTATACACGTCCTGTACCCAGATTTTTGGGGGTCGGCTAACGCGGTTCGGACTGGTCGTGTACCGCGTTGCCGTCCCGTGATTTCCACGGATCGAGTTTTCTCCAGTATTCTCACAGTGTCCGTGTTCCGTGCTCCGTGCTCTCGACCGAGGTCCTCGCTGCGTTCGACGAGGACCCGCGGTCGGTGTGGTGTGACGCGTCACCTCGCCGTCCGGGGTGCCGGGTACCCGGTCAGGGACGGTGCGTGTTTCGACGAGCGGTAACGCGGCCCGGGTCACGGCGCGGCGCGTTCATCGCGGTACACGGACCGGTAGTACTCGTCACCGGTTTCGGTTTCGAGCGCGGTGACGACAGCGTCTGCAGCTGCGGGTGTGTTGAAGTACCCGGCGTCGGTGACGGTATCGGTACGTGCTTCGTCGCGGTAAATCCAGTAGCGTCGTGCCATTGGTTTAGGTCTCGTGTTAGTCGTCGTGTTCGGTGCAGGTTCCGAGTTTCTCGTCGATCCGGTCCTGGTCGGCGTTCGCAGGGATCGGGTGTTCGCCGGTGGCGAAGCGTGCGCGGTGCAGGTGTTTGCACGGACCGTCGCGGTACCGGTAGTCGGCGCATTCGCACGTGCCGAGTTGCAGGTCGACGAGGTACGGGTCGCCTGTTGTGTAGACTTCGTACAGGCCGGGTGCGTTTTTCGCTCGGTTGAGGTATCCGATGGTGAGCATTGGTTCGTATAGGGCGCGTTGCATCCGGTCGGTGAGCGGGATCGTGGTGTCGTCGACGGGTTCTGGTGTGCTGGTTGGTGTGGTGGCGGTGCCGGTCGTGTCTGTGGTGTGTGTGGTTGACATCGTGGGTTCACCTGCGTGTTGTGTGCGGTGTTGTGAGGGGGAGACGTGTTGTCTCCGCCTTCCTCTGTGTTACTTTGTAAGGCTTGTAGCCTTATATACTTGTTGCTGGCATAGTGTAGTGTGGTGTGGTGTTGCGGGTGCGTGTCCCTGTAGGATTTCACACCGTATCCGGTGTGAATTTACTTTGAATTCAAAAACAGGAGACGATCTCCACACTCCCCGGGGGTGCCGGTTACTTGTCGGCGTGGTGTTCGATGCGGGCTCGGCAGACTGTAATCGCGTCCGTTCCGCAGCCACGGCACGCAGCCTGCACGGCTTCACGCGCGGTTTCGAGCGTCTCGCGGAACGCGTCGGTTTCCTCGATCATATCATCGAACGTCACGTCCGTGTACCGTTCGTACAGTGTTCGAGTGTTCCCAGGGCCGCGTTCCCAGCCGAGTGATTGCGTGATGTCTGCGTCTCGCCCGGCGGTCTGGATAGCGATTTCTTTCAGGGAGTAATTCTCCCCGGTTTTCAACGCGTCCAGTAACTCGTCCCAGTGCGTGCTGCGGCGGAACGATGCGGATGTGTGCCGGGAGAGTTCCTGTGTGAGTTTCATCCGGACGTACACGTCGATGAGTTCGTTGTCGGTGAGGTCGTTGATCGCGTCGGGTTTGCTGAGGATGTCGCTGGTGGTTGTGGTTGTTTCGATGGTGACGGCGTCGGTCGTGCTGCGTGACGTGTTTCGTGTCATGGTAGGTGTTCGTGGAGTGAGGTGGTGTTTCGCTGGTGTGGTTCGGTGCGTGCGGGGTTAGCGTTCGCAGTTACTGCAGACGTGGTACCCGAGCCCGTGGTCGTAGAGGTGCGTGGTACGGGTCCGGCATCGGTGACAGTACTTGGTTCGTTCGTAGTTGCTACCTCGACCTCGTGGTTTCTGGTTTCGCCGCATTGGTGGTCACCTGTGTTGTGTTGTGAGGGTGCCTGTCGGGGCTCCTTCTGTATTACTTTGTAAGGCCTGTATCGTTATAAACTTGTTGGTGGTATAATAGTGTAGGGTTGTGTCACACGGATCGCGGCAGAATACCGAGGTGGTGCCTTGTGTAATACAGAGACAGGAACAGGCTACATAAGGCTACACAGCCAGGTGCTGCGGCGGTCTCGAACACGTCGACGGTCACAGTCCCCGGAGTTTACCGTGTCATTCGAGTGTTGCTACGTACTCGATCACGGCATCCTGGACGCGCGCGGCGATTTCATCCCCGTGTTTCTGCTCGATTAACTGCCGGACATCATCCGGGTCACAATCCTGGTATCGGAGTAACGGTTGCATCACGGCTTCCCCGCCGAGTTCTTGCGGGGCGTTCGAAGCGGCGCGTTTGATTGCTGCGGCGGCCTCGACACGATCGCCGTACGTGTCGCCGTATTCACTGCGGAGCTGCGTGACTGCAGCACTCCACGTCAGGTCGGTGTTGTTGTGCTCGGTCAGTGCGGTCTGCGAGGTGTTTCGTGTCATGGGTTATCTCGTGAGGGTGCGGGTGGTGTGGTTACTCCCAGGCTGGGAGTTTGAAGCGCTCGCCGTCAACACCGAGTTCCCGGAGTTCGTTGAACGCGTCGCGGTCGTCCGGGTCGTTGATTTCGAATTCAGCGTTGTATTCGGCGGCTTCGATGTTGTCTGACGGTTCGTCTGCGGTGCTCCGCGCGGTGAGCTCAACACCGTTTGCTAACTCGATGATGGTGGTTTCTTCTTTCTGTTTGGAGAGTCCGCTGTGGTAGGTGTCGTGCCGGATTTCGGTTGTCTCTGCAGTTTCAACGCGCAGCGCGATTACGTCTACACTGCGGCCGTTGACGATGATCGTTTCCGGGTTGTCGTATCGCCCGTGCGTTCTGCTGAGTGCTTTGTACAGGTCGTACTTGTCTGTGTTAACTAACTCGGAGTCCGTGGTTTCGACAGTTCGTGTCATAGGCGTGGTGTTGTGAGGGGTGGACGTGTCGTCCCTGACCTTCCTCTGTATTACTTTGTAAGGCCCACATCCTTATAAACTTGTTGGTGGTATAGTAGTGTAGCAGGGGAATAGGGCACGGTACACGGCACACAGGCACGCCGCGGCGGCACACGGCCTGCAGTCGCGGTACTGTGCGGTGCGGGTATCTAGGCCCGGCGGCGGCCTTGCCCGCCGCCCGGCACATCTCGACGCCTTTGCGGAGCGGTGCCGGGCGGTGTTGTGCTGTGTTGAGGAGTGGTGGTACTGGCTTGTAGTGACGGATCAATGGTCGTGGCTGCGCGCGGAGCGACCAGCGGGAGCGAGCACGGAGCGGTGGGTGGGGCGGTGGAGTACAGACCCTGAAGTAACAGGTACTCGTCGAACCCTCGGAGCGTCACACGACCGGGTGCTGGTCCTGGTGCGTCCGCGGAACCCGCCCGGGGTGCCGGGCGTACTCCCGGGTAAAAGCACTCGCAGCGGCGTAGTGGTTAGTCGCGGCGCGCGTCGATCTCCTCGATGATCTCCGCTGCGACCGACCGGATTTCATCCAACCGGTCACGAATCACATCACGCGCTGCGATGTCGTCCTCGTCGTCCGGGTCAACCACACCGGTAGTCTTCGCGTGCTGCAACCACGCCCCGACGTACAACTCGGACCCGTCAACCTGGAACCCGAACGACCGCGCGACCGTGTACGCGACCGCTTCCGCTTCGAGCTCCTTCACCTCGTCCGGAACGTCACGCGACGGGACCGGCCCGTCGAAGTGCAGGAGTTCGTGCGCGATTTCGTGCGCGAGCGTCCGGAACGTGTCGGCCGCGGACCGGTCGCCACCGGCTACGTCTACACGGCCACCGGAGCTCGATCCGCGGACACCCGGCCGGCCGCGCCCGGTTTCCGTGACGCGAATCGCCCCGGTCCCATCGAACGCGGCGGTTTCGGCAGCGTCGCGGAGTGCATCGAACAGGTCGGCGGCACGGTCGTCGTTCCCGGTGCTGCGGTGCTGTGGTTCGAATACGTCGTCCGGGTCGGCGTCTTCGAGCGGTTCGGTCTGCGGGTATGCGAACGTGGTCGCGGTGCTGAAGTAGTACACGCCGTCGCTCCATTCCTCGCTAGGGTCGAAGTCCCAGTCGCCTGGGTCTTCGCCAGCGCGCGGGCAGTCGAGGTCCGGGCGGTTGGCGTGGTAGTTCGGGGCGTTCCCGCAGTCCGGGCACGCCGGACCGGTGACGGGGGCGAGGATCGTGAACCCGTCTGCGCCTTTCTGCACGGCGCGGCCGTGTTCGTTCTGCCAGGTCCAGAACCCGGCCCAGTGCTCGGCGTGGTCCGTCCAGTCTTCATCTCGGGCGCGGAGCTGCTGCATAAGCGCGATCTGGTTCCGGATGGAGTACCGGGATGCGCCGACTGTGGCGAGCGTGTTGAGGTACTCGGTGATTTGCCCGGTCGCGGCGGCGTTGTCTACAGCGTCGAGGAGTTCGCCTGTGAACTCGTCGACGGCGTTGTGGATGTCGTCTGCGTCGTTGATTTCGATGGGGTCTGCGGTGTCGTTGTTGGTGGTGGTGTGCTGCGTGTCGCTGAGTGTGGTTTGTGCGGTTGCCATGATGGTTACCTGTGTTGTGTTGTGAGGGTGTCGCGGGTGGCGTGGTTGGTTGCCGTCCCTGACCTTCCTCTGTATTACTTTGTAAGGCCCACATCCTTATAAACTTATTGGTGGTGGGGTTTAGTGCATGGTACACGGCACACAGGCACGCCGCGGCGGCACACAGCCTACAGTCGCGGTACTGTGCGGTGCGGTGCGGGTACCTAGCCCGGCCGCCCTACGGGCGGCCCGGCACATCTCGACGCTTTTGCGGAGCGGAGCGGTGCGGTGCGGTTGTTGTTGTTGCTGTCTGCGGTGCTGTTGCGGTGAAAGGTCGTGGCTGCGCGCGCAGCCAGTTTACTGGCGAGCACGGAGCGGTGGGTGGGGCGGCGGGGTGCGGTCGCCAGGACACACGCACACACACACCCGGCACACCGGGCCCGTGAAGACGAGTCTCGGAACACCCCGGGATCCCCGGCACGAAGACCCAGGCATCACTCCTCGGAGTTCCAGTACCGCAAGTAAAAAACAAACCAGCCCGGGACGCCGGGGTTAGTCCGTGCGTCGGATCGTGCACCCGCAACTCGTCTTCGTGACCTGCGTCCCGGATTCATCGGCAGCCCGCGTCTGCTGCTCGACCGTGTGCATCGAAACACCGTCCGTCCCGCACTTCGGGCACGTCTCGGTCCCGTCCGCGTCCTCGTCTTCACCGATCGGGTCAACGCCTTCCCAAATGTTCCGTGGTGGGTGTTGTTCGAGTCTGAATTCAACCGGGACCGTCACGTACCCGGGTTCGCGCAGCGCGCCGTCGCTTGTGAACAACGGATCGAGGGAGTTACCGTCCCACGTCCCGTTCGTCTCGGGCACGTCCAGTTCGCCGCGTGAGTCTGCGTCCCCGGCCCGGCCAGGGGAGTGATTGGTATCGATCGATTCCATGTATTCCGTGATGTTGGATTGCGCGGTTGCCATCGTTCAAACACCTGTTGGAGACGCCTCTCCGGCGCTCCTCACCGGCGCTCCCTTGGGAGCGCCGGAGAGGCGTCGGCATCGTGAACAGACGCCTGAGGAAGAAGTGCCGCGCGATAAAACCCGCAGCCCGTCGCCGTCCATCGGAGTAAGCCTACCCGCCGCGAACAGTGACCGGAGCAAGGAGACACGGGTGACCGAGCAGTCCAGTGACCCTGTGAGCACCTACTGGAGCGGAACAGGGTCACTGACCGCGCAGAGAATCCCGTGCGACGCAGCTCCGGGAACGACCGTGAGCGGCGGTCGGCTTACCCGATGGCGGCAAACCATACGCCCGGCACCCCGGCCCGCCCGCTACTGCAGGCAGGCAGGGAGCCCGGAATGGTCGGTGCCGAGGCGACGGGCAAGCGGTGACTCGCGCGGCACGTGGAACACGGTGAGGTGTGTCGACGGTTCGGAATACGTTGACTGCAGGGTAGTCCGGTAGGTGTTGTGAACTCCTGGAACGTGTCAGTGCAGTCTGTGTCCCGGGATCCCGGGTATCGAGTGTTGACTGGGTTCCGTTCGCAGCGGGGTGTGCGAGTGATGGTGAGGTGTGTTCGGTGCTCGGCATCCCGGTTCGTGTTGCGTTGGGTCGTGACATCCGGGGTGCGGTGTCGGTGTGCGTGTCGTTCTGGGTGTGCCGGTACGGTGAGTGTCCTCGTGTCCGTGGTGTGCGTGCCTGTTGGTGGTGGGTGGCGTCTGGTCGTGGCTGCGGTTGACGGGGCCGGTCGCTCGCGGTTTGAGCGACCGGTCCCCGGTTACCGGAGCGGTGGGCGGGGCGGCGGTATCGATCTGTTCAGGTTCGTGGTGTGCGGGGATGCGGATGGTAGCTCCTGGTGTGCGGGTGGACGGATCGGTAGCTCCTGGTGTGCGGGCTAGCACCCCCCCCCCTTTTATTGTTTGTTTAATGATAAGAATCCGGTCGTGGGGGTTACGCGTACCGACTCGGCTCCATCGCGTCGAAATCCTGCCGCGCATCACCAGCACCAGCACCATCACCGGACACAACAACAGCATCCGGGAGCGCACGCGACAAGTCGTCCGCGATCCCCTCGACCGTAATGCCCGCGCTAGTGAACACCCAGCGCTCCCGCGTGAAATCCCACTCGACCCATTCAGCCCGGCCCGTCCCGCGGAGTTCTTTAATCGTCTCTTTCACCTCGTACGTATCTCCAGCAACAGCAACACCATCGGCTACACGGAACACGCGCAGCGTCACTCCATCGTCGCTCCCTGTCTCCGACCGCGTCGCCGGCGACGTTGTCGTTGTCGTCTCCGACCGTGACTGCGTCTGTGACTGTGTCTGTGTCTGTGTCTGTGTCTGTGACTGTGTTCGCGGCGATCGGCGGGACTGCCGCACATCACCGAAGCCAACACGGACCGAGATCTCGGCCCCGACCGCGATGACCGGTGCAGCTGCGAGAAACGCCGCATCGACCGGTGAGAAGAACACGCCGCCGTTCGTCAGCACCACATCACCGACAGCGATTACCAGCATCGGCAGCGCAGCGGGCGCAGCAGCGAGAAATGCCGGGTTTGCAGTGAGATCAACCATCGAGTGCAGGAACGCAGCGCCAGTCAAGGTAAGCGCGAGCGCGGCGATTGGTGCGCGGAGTACGCCGGTAATCTCTCCCCCGGACCACGGAAAGCAGGCCTGGATGAGTATGGAGATGTACTCGTCGATTTCGTCGTGGTGGTGAGTGTTTCGTGTCATGGTTTCAGTGTTGTAGAGTGTTGTTAGTGTTGTTGTTGGGAGTGGTGTGTTCGTGCCGGGTTAGTCGGCGCGGCGGATTGTGCATCCGCACGTCGTTTTACCGATTTCCGTGCCTGACTCGTCTGCAGCGCGTGTCTGCTGTACAATCCACCGGATTTCGATGTTGTCACGCCCGCATTTCGGGCACGTCTCGGTGTCTGCGTCGGTGTTGTTGTCGTCTCCGTCCGTGTTGGTGGTGTCTGCGTCCGTGTCTGCGTTGGTGTCGTCGTCGTTGTCGTCGTTGTTGATGGGGTCTACGTGCGAGAGTTTGTCTTCTGTGTCTTCTTGTTCAGTGGTGAATGTGACGGGTTCGTCTACTTCTCCAGCGGGTTTGAGGCTCCCATCGTCGTCGAACAGCACGTCGATGTCGCCGTCCCAGTCGGATTCGATTTCGACCGGTTCCGTGTTGGTGGTGTCTGCGTTGTCTGCGGCGAGGTCTCCGGGTGTTTCCGGGGTGGTGTCGGTTTCTGTGGCGAATGCGGCAATCGAGGTTTGGGCAGCTCGTGTCATAGGCGTGTTGTGAGGGTGGACGTGTCGTCCCTGTCTCCCTCTGTATTACTTTGTAAGGCCCACATCCTTATAAACTTGTTGGTGGTATAGTAGTGTAGGGTTGCGTCACACGGACTACGGCGGAGCGGTGCGGTGCGGTGCGGGTACCTAGGACCGAGCGACCGTAGGGAGCGAGGGATTTATCGATCCTTTTGCGGTTGCGGTGCGGTTGCTGTTGCGGTGCGGTGTGGTTGATACGACGTGTTCTACGGGGTGACTGGTGCCGGATGGGTCTGCACACCGGGGATGTGTGGTGAGTTCCGTGGAGATTCCTGCACACCGAGTATTGTTGTCGTCACTGGCGTTTCTGCACACCAGGACGGGGTCGTGTTGATAGTCCCTGCACACCAGGACTGGTGCCGGGACGAAAGAGCACGCACACCAGGACTCGTGTCAGTGCAGTACTCCCTGCACACCAGGACCGGTGGCGGGACGAGAGAACACGCACACCAGGCACGATGTCGTCGTGTCTCTGTCCATCAAGCCGAACCGCGCGTCTGTTTCGATTGGGTTCCACGGTGAACACGCTGCCTGCCTCACACCTCGTCGTGACTCGCCGCGCGCGTTAACGCGGCGTGCCCGTGTTCCGTGTTCCGTGTGCCGTGTTATGCGGTGAGGAGTACTGCGGCGGTGAAGACGACGGTGAAGACGGTGACCGTGATGGTTGCGATGCTGAGCGTTCGCTGCAGGTTCCGTGTCCCGGCGTAGTGCACGGTGAGCGTTGTGAGTGTCCCGACGATCGGGATCGCGGTAACCCACGGTGGGAGTGTGCCGGTGCGGAGTAACGCAGTGAACAGCACGGCGATCCACACTGCGTACGCGACGTGGTACTTGTACCCGACCCATTGCGTGGCGATCCCGGGCCGGGGAATACCAGTCCCGGTCGTGGTGTCGTGGTTGAGGTCGTCGAGTGAGTACCGCCAGTCTCGGTCATCGTCGTTCCCGTGGTGTGTGCGTGTTCGTGTTTCTGATCGCATTACCGGTCACCTCGTATGTGTATGTAACACCCGGATTCTTATAAACGCTCGTGATTATCCAGCACGTATCCAGCACCCCAGAACCAGAACCAGAACCGGGACCGGGACCGGAAGCAAACTCACGGTAACTCGGACCAAGACGAGGCCCACGCAGCACACGCAGCACTCGAACCACGACTCGACTCGACTCGACCCCCCGTACCACACGCGGAGCACGGCACGAACAGACCGGCACACCGCGACCCCATTACCCCTCGAACCACGACCCCGGCACCGCACCGTCGAACCCCGGCACCCCGAGCACCCGTCACACCGCGAACACGACCGGCACCCCCAGCACCACAACACCACGCACCACACGCCCCGTGTGCCCGGCACCCATTACGCACACCGCGAACACCCCGGGCACACCAGCACCCGGCACGCACACGAACACACCTGGTACACCGGCACCGCGGTACAAGGCCACAGTGCAGCTGAAGGCAGGCCACCTGAAAGGTAGGCCTGCCTGAAGCAAACTGTGGCCGAAACACCACACACAACCCCGTGTACCCAGCACCCCGTCACGCCACGCACACACCGGGCACACCAGCACCCGGCACGCACAC
>NZ_NHPJ01000142.1 GCF_002252985.1 Halorubrum halodurans
GAAGCAGGCGTCGTCGGCGCGGGCGACCTCGGTGACGTTGGCGCTGATGAGTTCGTTGTCGAAGTAGTACGGGGCCATCTGGGTCATCACCTTCCGGTACACCGTGTCCTCGACCTTCCGGATCGCCTTCCGGCCCGCCGAGTCCGCGGCGCGGGCGACGTGGTTGATCGACTCGCCCCACCGCTCCACCGCGCCCTCCGTGTCGTCCGCCTCGACCTTCTCGTAGGACTCGGTGAGCTTCTCGCCGGCCGTCTGGAGGTCGTCGCCGGGCGTCTTGCCCGCCTTCTCGCCGTCGCCCTCGCCGACCGACGCCTGCTTCGCGGTCTTCTCGGAGACGTCCTCGTCGATCCGTTCGTGGGCCTTCGGCCGCCAGTCGTCGAACTCGTGGAAGGCGTCGCCGTCGACGCCGGCCTCCCGGAGGGCGAGCGTGATCCGCTCGCCGTGCTCGACGACGTCCCCCCAGTCTCCGCGTTGTTTGAACCCGGAGATGCTCTCTTCCATCGTTGTACGGAGGAACGTGTCGAACGATTATAAGTCTCTCCGTCGGCGTCTCACGACTGATAGCGGCCGCGTCGGCCTTCCGCCGGCGCCCGCGCCGTCGTGACCGCGGCCGCGCCGGCCTACTTGCCGTAGGCGATCCGTCGCGCGACCTCGTCGAGGCGGGACTTGAGGTCGCCGAGGAATCCGGCCGGCGACACCCGACGGATCGCGGACTCGTCGACCTCGATCCGCTCGCCGGCGAACGGGTCGCGCTCGGCGCGGTCGGCGGACGACTCGTCGCCGTTCACCGCGTCGACGACCGTCGACATCGAGCATCGGCCGCACGCCTCGGTCCGTTTCGCCGTTTCTTCCTCGCTCATGGTATCCTCTGTCGTGATCGTGTGGTCGGGTCCACTAAACGGTGTCGACGCCGCGTACGGCACGCACGACCGGATTCGGACGGGCCCAGAGATCGGTCGCCGTCGCGTCGCCCGACGCGCTTTTATGGGGCGTCTGGTATGGCCACGCATGGGATACCGCGTCGTCGACACGGAGTCGATCGAGCCGGAGCCGGACCGCCCCTGCGAGTGCCGGAAGCTGACGGACCCCGCGGGCCTCGAGGCGATCGCGTTGAACCGCTTCCGTGCCGAGCCGGGCGAGCAGGTCCCGCTCGCGTACCACTACCACGAGACCCAGGAGGAGGCCTTCTACGTCCTCTCCGGCACGCTCGCGGTGGAGACGCCCGATCGGACCTACGAGGTGGCCGCCGGCGAGCTGTTCGCGGTCGACCCGAGGAGCCCCCAGCGGGCGCACAATCCCGCCGACGCCGACGGGGCGGTCGAGATCCTCGCGATCGGCGCGCCGCCGGCGGACGACGCGGTCGCGTACGATCCGGCCGCGGACGACCCGGCGGACGGCGGCGACGGGGAAGGGGACGACGCGAGACCCGACGGCGCGGGCGCAGACGCGTGACGATGGCGGAACACGACCCGAGTCGCGGCGAGGAGGGCGGATCGAAACCGGGCACCGCCCCGCGTCACGATCCGGAGGAGCTTCCGGCGGAGATCCGCGAGGCCGTCCCCGACTACGACGACGAGTACCTCGACCGGGTGTCCGACCGGCTGCTGTACAGCTACGACCTCGAGACCGACTACGCCGTTCAGGGCGAGCGGTTCGGACTGTACGCCGAGATGCGGATGCGCAACCAGAAGCAGTTCCTCCACCCCGCGCTGAGCTACGCCGACCACGAGACGAAGGAGTACCTCTTCGCCCGGCGGGTCCAGACGCCGACCGTCGAGGAGCTGGAGCGGCTCGTCGACCTCGGCCACGCGGTCGCCGACGAGCGGGTCGAGGGCGACGAACAGCACTACGGCACCGACGTGACCTTCGTGGTCGTCGGCGACCGCCTCCCCGCGGAGGTGGCCGACTTCGTCGACGGCTTCCGCGACCGAACCCTGTTGAAGTTCGGCTACTACGGCCACTACGAGGTGAACCTGATCGTCGTCGCCCCCGAGACGGAGTCGATCGTCGCGAGCGAGGCGGCGGACATCGCCGACGCCTTCCGCCTCTGGGAGCCGGTCGAGGAGCCCGACGAGGGGTTCCTCTCGCGGTTCGCGAAACGGTTCTGGCGGTAGCGGGTCGGCGAAGAAACGGGAATCGGCCGACGGCGACCGCGGATCGCTCGAGCCGGGGACGAGCGACGGTCGACCGCGACTCAGTCGTCGCCCGGTTCGGCAGTCGGCCGGCTGCCCCCCCGAACCGACTTCAGGTTACCGTACCCGAGCCGAACGAGCGACAGCGCGAGCCCGATCAACACGAGCGCGAGGACGATCTGGACGACCGAGGAGATCTGTGCGCCGATCGTTCCGGCACCGCCCTGGATGAGGTTGAGATAGAGGTTCTGGAACACCGCCAGCCAGAGCAGGCCGAGCACCGTGATCGTCACCATCACCGCCATCGGGACGCCGGTGGAGACGAGCTGTTTGGAGTCGTCCCAGTTGGCGATCCAGACGGTGGCGGTCAGAAGCGCCAGCGCGGCGAGCAGCTGGTTCGCGCCGCCGAACAGCGCCCACAGCGTCGTCCACTGCCCGGAGATCACGAGGAGGTAGCCGAGCCCGATCTGGATGAGCGGGTTGGTGTACCGGCCGCGGGCGAACGAGCCGATGCCGCCCGAGAGCCCGCTGACGGTCATGCCGTCGTCCATCCCGACGATCTCCTCCATCATGTACCGCCCCAGCCGGACCGCGGTGTCAGTCGAGGTGAGGAGGAAGCTCACCAGGACGAGCGCCATGAACACCGAGCCGATCGTCTGGGGGACGCCGAAGCTCGTGAGGATGATGCCGCCGCCGCTGGCGAAGTTCGGAAGCGCGCCGCCGATCCCGCCCGCCGCCGCGTCGCCGGCGAACCCGGCGACCGCGAGCGTCGACAGCGCCAGCGCGGCGAGCATTCCCTCGCCGAGCATGCCGCCGTAGCCGATGAGCCGGGCGTCGCTCTCCTTGTTCAGCTGTTTCGCCGTCGTCCCCGAGGAGACGAGCGAGTGGAACCCGCTTATCGTCCCGCAGGCGATGGTGATGAAGAGCAGCGGGAACAGCGGGTACAGCCCCGCGGCCTCGACGCCCCAGAAGCCCTGGAACGCGGCGATCGAGGAGTCGATGACGAGCGGCTCCGCGGACGTCGCGAACAGGGTGCCGACGATGATCGCGAGCATCCCGCCGCCAACGCCGGTGTACAGGAGGAACGACGAGAGGTAATCGCGCGGCTGGAGGAGCACCCACACCGGGAGGGCGCTCGCTATCGCGCCGTACACCATGATCACCGGGATCCACGCGGCGGTGTTGCCGCCGAGCGCGGCCGCGCCCGGAACCCACGAGCCGGTGCCGCTGAACAGCACGAACGTCCCGGCAGGGTGGCTGGCGTCGCCGGCCAGCTCGAACAGCGCGAACGGGTACTGGATGCCGACCCAGACGCCCGCGAAGACGCCGGCGACGAAGAGCACGGTTCCCGGAACGAACGGGCCGTTGAGCTGGTAGAGGTACACGCCGAAGCCGAGCGCGAGCAGCACGTACACGAAGCTCGCGGTCGTCACCTGCGGGAACGCGTTGAAGACGATCCCGACGACGAGCGCGAACACCGCGACGACGAGGATGATCGTCAGGAACGCGAACCACAGCAGGAGGTCCTTCCCCCGCTCGCCGACGTACTGGCCGACGATGTATCCGATCGACCGGCCCTCGTGGCGGACCGATCCGGAGAGCGAGATGAAGTCGTGGACCGCGCCCATGAGCGGGTTGCCGATGGCGACCCACAGCAGCGCCGGGACCCATCCCCAGATGGCTCCGGCCGTGATCGGGCCGACGATCGGCGCGCCGCCCGCGATGCTTGAGAAGTGATGCCCCAGTAGCACCGGCTTCTTCGCCGGTACGTACTCCTGTCCGTCCTCGTATTTGTGTGCTGGCGTCTCCCGGTCGTCGTCGAGATCGACGAACCGCGAGAGGTACCGTGAGTACCCCATGTACCCGACGGTGAACGTGGCCAACACCGCGACTACGATCCAGATTACGCTTGTCATTGGGTAACTGCCTCGTGCTACGAACTTTCGAAGCACGTGTTAAATATTACCATCATCCGTGATAGTTGCGGGAACGTCGGGCGCGTAACCGGGAGACGTAGCGCCGCCGCCGATTAGTTTCGGAATATATACGTTTATTTTTCCATTTCAAGGAAAAATACCAATCACGCGCGCTCCGGGCGGGCGGGATCGACGTCGAGCTCGGCGGCCACCTCGGCGAGGAGGTCCCCTCGGACCTCGCGGGTGCGCGACTCGATCGCGGCGAGCAGCGGGGGCTCGAACCCCTCCTCGACCTGTTCGATCCGCTCGCGCTCGGTGGCGACCTTCTCGCGCAGGTAGCGGGCGCCGCGGCCCTCCTCGTCGTCATCGGGTTCGGGAGTGAGCTTGTTCGCGACGAGCCCGCGCACCGCGAGGTCGCGCTCGGCGAACGCCTCGATCGCCCGTCCGGTCTCGTTGACCGACAGCTGGTCGGGGTTCAACACGAGGAAGAAGGCGGCGTCCTCGCGGAGGGCGTCGCCGGCGTACTCGAAGAACTCCTTTCGGTCCTCCAGCCGGGCCAGAACCGGGTCGCCCTCCATCACCCGTCTGGCTTCCATGTCGCCGATCGCCGCCTTCTCGAAGAGGTCGATCGACTGCTTTCGTTTGTACATCAGCCGGTCGATCCAGTCGCCGAGGAACTCCGGGAGTCCGAGGAGCCGGAGCGTCGAGCCCGTGGGCGCGGTATCGAAGACGACCCGGTCGTACGGCGCGCTCTCCTCGCGCATCACGCCGACGAACGCGTCGAACAGCGCCGCCTCGTACGCGCCCGGCGTCCCGTGGGACATCTCCAGCTGGCGGTTGATCTCGTTGACCATCGCGGCCGAGACCTGTTCGGAGAGCCCCTCGCGGATCTCCGAGAGGTGCCGTTGGACCTCGTCGTCCGGGTCGATCTCCATCGCGTCGAGCCCGTCGACGCCCTCGACGGGGGCGGGATCGTCCCCGAACGACTGGTCGAAGACGTCCGAGACGGAATGGGCGGGGTCCGTCGAGACGACGAGCGTCCGCAGACCGGCGTTCGCGCACTTGTACCCGTACGCACACGAGACGGTCGTCTTGCCGACCCCGCCTTTGCCGCCGAAGAAGACGAACTGTTCCATCAGAAGTGGTACTGCTGGCCCTTGCGTTCGATGAGGCTCTCGCGGTCCCACAGCCGGCGCTCCCACGCCTCGAACTCGTCTTCGAGGTACGGCAACAGCTCCGCAGTGTAGTACGAGACGGGCGAGGGGATCCCGAACGCGTCGGGGAAACACGCCAACATGAACGCGTCCTCGGCGTCCTCGGCCTCCTTTTCGATCTTCTCGTAGGCCGGATGAGTGATCATCCCGTGGTAGAGACCGCGGAGCCACTCCTCGAGGGCGGCGCGGAACGCCGCGATCCGGTCTGCGACTGTCATCGTCGTTCATGGCCGGGCGACCGCCGTAAAGCTGTCGCGGAGAACGGGGGTGCGGAAGGAGAAGCGACGGGCGGAGCGAAAACGACGCGCGCGGCGAAAAACGACGAGTGGAGCGAGAACCGGCGGGTCCGGCGGAGGCGTCCCCGGCCTACGCCGAGGTACCGTCGGTGACTTCGGGCTGGCTCTCGTCGTCGTTCCCGTCGTCGAGCTCCGGGCGGTCCCCGTCGTCCGGGCTCGCCGTGTGGGTTCCGTCGCCCATCGAGAGCCAGACGAGGTACAGCATGGCGAGAACCATCGATACCGTGGCGACGACTGCGGCGATCCCGGTGATGGGAACGAGACCGGTCATGTCCGTCGTTCGGTGGGGACGGCGTATCAACGTATCGGCTTTCGGCGAGACCGGGCGGTCGCCGCCGCGAACCGGACCCCTCGATCCCCGACTTCGGGGAGTTGAAGGGTCGGCGGGTCGGATCCGTCCCCATGAGCGACCGGATCCCGGTGACCGTGCTGTCGGGCAGCCTCGGGGCGGGCAAGACGACCCTCCTCAACCACCTGCTCTCGAACGCGGGCGACCGCGAGATCGCCGTGCTCGTCAACGACATGGGCGAGGTGAACGTCGACGCGGAGCTGATCGCGGAGGGATCCGAGCTCGACGTCGACGACGGGGTCACGGAGCTGTCGAACGGCTGTATCTGCTGTGAGCTACAGGACGACCTCGAGACCGCCGTGGTGCGGCTCGCGAACGAGCGCTCCTTCGACCACCTCGTCGTCGAGTCGTCCGGGATCTCGGAGCCCGCGCCGGTGGCCCGCCTGTTCACGACCGAGTCGCGCGCGGCCGCCCGCTATCGGGTCGACGCGCTCGTGACCGTGCTCGACACCCGACTGTTCCTCGACGCCTTCGGGGACGCCGACTCCGGGGCCCCGGAACGGCGCGGCACCGATGCGGAGGGTCGTCCGCTCTCGGATCTGCTCGTCGACCAGGTGGAGGTGTCGAACCTCGTCCTTCTCAACAAGGCCGACCTGTGTACCGACGCGGAGCTCGAGCGCGCCGAGGAGCTCGTGGCCGCACTCCAGCCGGACGCGGAGACGATCCGCACAGAGTTCTCCGTCGTCGACCCGGATCGACTCCTCGCCGTCGACCTGTTCGACGAGCGGGCGGTGTCGACGCTCCCCGGCTGGAAGCGTGCGCTCGAGGACGACGGCCACGATCACGGCGTGGAGGACGGTGAGGACGGCGACCACGATCACGGTGAGAACGGCGACCACGATCACGTCCACCGCCATCCCGACGAGGTGTACGGCGTCACCTCGTTCACGTATCGCCGCCGTCGCCCGTTCCACCCCGAGCGGATCGCGGCGGTCCTGCGGGACCTCCCCGAGGGCGTCGTTCGCTCGAAGGGAACCCTGTGGATCGCGGACAACGAGGTCCGCCAGCAGGTGGGCCAGGCCGGACGGTCGGTCCGGGTGACCGCGCCGGGGCCGTGGATCGCCAGCCGGCCGAAGGTCGAACGCGACATGCTCCGGTCGAACCGGCCGGAGCTCGACTGGCACGAGGAGCACGGCGACCGCGAGACGGCCTACGTCGTCATCGGGACCGACTTCGACGAGGCGGAACTCGGAGGGCGGCTCGACGACGCGCTCCTCACCGACGACGAGTGGGATCGGGTCGAGGCGGGCGAGGAACTCGACGCGGCGGACCCGTTCCCGGTCGAGGGGGGCGGGGAGGTCGTCCTCCGGGAGCCGTAGCGGTCGCCGAGACGACGAAGCTCCGAACGCCGCCGGGGGTGGCCTCGGGTACCCGGCGTCTCAACAGGCGCAGCCGGAGCCGCCCGCGCGCTCGAAGCGCATCGTCTCCCCGCAGTCCGGGCACTTCGGAGTCCCCTCCGCGTCGCGGTCGAGTCCCTCGGCGTCGACCTCGACGTCGCGGACCCGAACCGTACAGTCGTCACACCAGTACGCGCCCTCCGAACCGTCGTCGCCGCCGTCGCCCGGTGCGCGTTGGGTCGACGACGCGAGCGTCTCCGTGACGGTGTCGAGGATTCCCATGTCCGGGGCTCCGGACTGGAGCCGCCTTATCCTGATGGTGATGTGTGAGCGCTGCGCACAGCCGGGGGGTCGGAGCGTCATCCCGGCTCACAACAACGGCACCGTCAGGCCGACCAGAACCACGCCGAAGGCGATCGCGGCGTACAACAGCCGTTCGAACCGGGGTGCGGCCGGGAGCGGGCCGGCGTCGACGGCGGGCGCACCCCTGACCAACTGGGCGTGCGCCACGGCGACGATCCCGAGGAAGGCGAGCCCCGACGCCGCCAGCGACGTCGACAGCGAGATCCCGTAGGCGAGCCCGTATATCGGACCGATCGAGAAGGCGAGCATGAACGCGAGGCCGGCGCTCACGAGGAACGGAACCGGATCGATCGGCTCGCCCCGGCCGTTTCGGATGAGTCGTGACCGATCCGGGCGGCTCATACCCGCTCGTGGGGCCACACGACCATAAGCGAACGGCGGGGTCGCGGATCGGTCGCGGCCGTCGTCAACCAAAGACTAAGTGCCGGTCGTTCCCGTCTCCACGTATGAGCGAGGAGCGGAAGGGCCTCTCGGACGGCGTCGAGGAGTCGCGCGGCGACCCGCGGGTGCTGCTCGCGATGAACGCCGTCCTGTCGCTGTGGCTGGGGTGGACGGTCGTCTGGGGACTCGACCTCCTCGAGGTGTTGGAGTACGGGTTGGGGACCGTCGCGGGCGTCTCGCTCGCGATCTTCGCGCTGACGTACGTCGTCGTCCTCCAGTGACCACGGCGTCACGGCGTAGTGATCAGGTTTTAATCCGAACGCGACCACGCTCGGGGTAATGCCCATCGAAGACCGCGATAACGCGTACCTCATCACCCACGCGCTGGCGAAGGACACCCTCTCGCGGCTCCGCGACGTCGAGACCGAGCAGGTCGCCTTCCGGAAGGGGCTGGTGAAGCTCGGCCGGATCTGCGGCTACGAGGTCATCGACGGCGCGATGGAAACCGAGTACGTTCCCGTCGAGACGCCCCTCGCGGAGACGACCGGGGAGCGCGTGAAGGGGCTCGACGACGTGGTGATACTCAACGTGCTCCGGGCGGCGACCCCGTTCGTCGAGGGGCTCCTGAAGGCGTTCCCGCGGGCGAAACAGGGGATCATCTCCGCCGGGCGCGACGAGGCCGCCGGCATGGACGAGAACGGCGAGTTCCCGATCACGATCGACTACGTGAAGCTGCCGGAGATCGGCGCCGACGACACCGTGATCGTCGCCGACCCGATGCTCGCGACCGGCTCGACGATGTGTGCCGTCCTCGATCACGTCCTCGCGGAGGCCGACGACTTCGAGGACCTGTTCGTCCTCTCCGCCGTCTCCGCGCCCGACGGGCTCGTCCGCGTCGGCGAGGCGTTCCCCGAGGCGGACCTCCTGACCGTCGCCATCGACGACCGCCTCGACGACGACGGCTTCATCGTCCCCGGTCTCGGCGACGCCGGCGACCGCGCGTTCCGGACGACGTGACCTACATGTCCCGCCGACCGTGACGTGTTTTTAAGGGCTCGCGTCGCGAGCGGCCCGTATGAGCGACGCGACGACCGAACCCTGTGACGCCTGCGGGGAGCCGACCACGGACGCGCTCGCCCGGACGGTTCGACTCAGCGTCGACCGGGCGAACATCGACACCCAGCGGCTCTGTCCCGAGTGCTTCGCCGACTGGATCCAGCGGTACCAGACGGAGATGGGCGGCGGAGGCGGCGGGACCGACGGATCCGACTCGGAGATCATCATCGACTGATCTGGGAGCGAGCGACGAGCGATCGACGGACGATCGGCGGACGTAGCCCGCCTCCGACTCTCCGCCTCCCTCGCCGGCGGCGTCGCTCTCGACAACGCCGGTCCCCTCGGCAACGCCGGTCCCCTCGGCAACGCCGGTCCCCACCGGCCGGCTTAAGGCACGCCGGGACGGACGGTGAGTCAATGAGCCTCGCCATCGACGCCGCGACTCCCGACGCACCCGACTGTGCGGACGACGGGACCTGGCTCGCCTGTATCGCCTGCGGCGAGACGTTCGCCCCGTTCGAGGAGGTCCGGTACACCTGCGACGACTGCGACGGCCTGCTCGAGGTCCGCTACGCCGACCCGCCGACGTTCGACGAGTTCGGCGCGGGCGCGCCGACCGACGGTCCCGACCGCGGGGTGTGGCGCTACCGCGAGGGGCTCCCGTTCGACCTCGGCGTCACGCTCCCCGAGGGCGACACCCCGCTCCACCGCGTCCCCCGGATCGAGGAGTCGGTGGGCGTCGACGCGCTCCGGATCAAACACGAGGGGATGAACCCGACGGGGTCGTTCAAGGACCGCGGGATGACGGTCGGCGTCCGCGTCGCGAAGGAGCTCGGCGTCGGCGCGCTCGCCTGTGCGTCCACCGGGAACACCTCGGCCGCGCTCGCGGCCTACGGCGGCCGCGGCGGGATGGAGACGCTCGTGTTGCTCCCGCAGGGGAAGGTCGCCGCCGGCAAGGTCGCGCAGGCGAGCCTCCACGGCGCGCGCATCCTCGAGGTCGACGGCAACTTCGACGCCTGCCTCGACATCGTCCAGGAGCTCGCCGCCCGCGGCGAGGCGTACCTCCTCAACTCGCTGAACCCGTTCCGCTTAGAGGGCCAGAAGACGATCGGCTTCGAGATCCTCGAGGAGTTCTACGCCGACTACGGGGCGTTCCCCGACCGGATCGTCCTCCCCGTCGGGAACGCGGGCAACACCTCGGCGCTGTACAAGGGATTCCGCGAGCTGGTCCAGTCGGGCGCGCTCTCCGTCGAGGAGGTGCCCAAGCTCACCGGCGTCCAGGCCGAGGGAGCCGCGCCGATGGTCGAGGCGATCGAGGAGGGCAACGACGAGATCCGCCGGTGGGAGGAGGTCGAGACGCGCGCGACCGCGATCCGCATCGGCAACCCGGTCAACGCGCCGAAGGCGATCCCCGGCGTCCGGAACACGGGCGGCACCGCCGTCGCCGTGAGCGACGACGAGATCACCGAGGCACAGCGCCAGCTCGCGGGCGAGGGCGTCGGCGTCGAGCCCGCCTCCGCGGCCAGTCTCGCCGGCCTGAAGAAGCTCCGCCGCGAGGGCGTCGTCGACGCCGACGAGCGGGTGGTCTGTCTCACGACCGGCCACCTGCTGAAGGACCCGGACGCCGCCTACGAGGCCGGCGGCGACCCCGAACCCGTCCCGAACGACGTCGACGCGGTCGTCGACCACTTGGACGGGTAGTTCGCGCGGAACGGAACCGGGCAGCTCAGTCGAAACAGGACTGGACGATCTCCAGGGCCGCCTCGCGGTCGTCCCAGGCGACGAACACCGCGACGGAGGTCGCGCTCGTGATGAGGTCGATGATGTTGATCCCCTCCTCGGCGAGCGGGGCGATGATCTCCTGGATGACGCCGGACTGGTTCGGAAGCTCGCCGCCGGTCACGCGGATGACCGCGATCGGATCGTCGACGGTCACCGACGAGAGCGTCTCGTCCTCGACGACGGTCTCGTGTAGCACCGCCTCGGCGTGCTCGGCGACGTCGACGTCGACGTAGAAGGTGACCGAGTCCATTCCGGAGGCGACCGCGTCGACGTTGATCGCCTCGCGCTGGAGGCCGTCCGAGAGGTTCGAGAGGATCCCCGGCCGGTTCCGGATCGCTCTCCCGGCGACGGTGAGACACGCGAGCGGGGTCTCGCGCATGTCGATGAGGTTCTCGAACTGCCCCTCGATCCGGGTCCCGCCCCTGAGCAGGTCGCCGTGTTGGTAGTGGACGACGCGGACGGCGAGCTCCTCGCTCTTGTACGACAGCGCGGACGGAGCGACGACCTCGGCACCACGGAACGAGAGGTTCCGGAGCTCGTCGACGGTGATCCGGCCGACGTTTCGGGCCCCCTCGACGACCCGCGGGTCGCCCGTCATCACGCCCTCGACGTCGGTGACGATGACGACCTCGTCGGCGTCCATGTAGTTGCCGAGCATGACCGCCGTGGTGTCCGATCCCCCGCGGCCGAGGGTGGTGACGTTGCCGTCGTGGTCCTCGGCGAGGAAGCCCGTGATGATCGGAACGACGCCGTCGAGCCGTTCGGCGAGCGCCTCGGCGCGCCGGCGCGTCTCCTCGACGTCGACCTCGCCGAGCTCGTTCGTGATGACCGGCCAGTCGGGATGGCCGGGTTCGAGGAAGACCGCGTCGATGTCACGGACCGAGAGGGCGGCCTTCAGCATGCGGACGCTGGTCCGCTCGCCCATCGACACGATCTCGGCGCGGTCCGCGTCGTTGGTGTCGAAGGTGATGTCCTCGAGGAGGTCGTCGGTGGTCGACCCCATCGCGCTCGCGACGACGGCGATCTCGTGGCCGGCCTCGACCGCGTTGGCGACCGAGTCCGCGGCGCGGTCGATCCGGTCGCCGCTCCCGAGACTCGTTCCGCCGAACTTCGCGACTACGCGCATGCGAGGCCCCCGAGGTCGCCGTCGGCGTCGATCCCGTCGTGTACCGATCGTCGTCGATCGTGCTGGGCGGCCGGCGAGCCCGCGACGTCCCCCGGTCGGGGGCCCGAAACACGGTGGCTGTCACCAAACATGCGACCCCGTAACGGAGGGGACCGGATAACTGTGTCCACTTCGACAAGGGTCGCCCCAAGCCGTCCCGCGACGAGAGTCGATCCGATACGCTCGGTACAGCCGAAGCAACGATCGATCTCCGGAGCGGTGGCGCGCCGGTGAGCGGGCCGAAGGCCCGCGAACCGTCCGCGAGGGACGCTGCGAGCGGTGAAACCGCGAGCAGCGAGGCTGGGGAGGCGTGAGGTGCGGGGCTGTACGGAGCGGGGAGGGACTCAAAGGGGCAGTCGCCGGCGGCGTTGCCGCCGGCTTCCAGAGGCGCGTAGCGCCTCGCGGCTGGGGCTTTGGAAGAGTTCACCGCTCCAGCAACGATCCCGTTCTGCCCACCTCGATCTCCGTCGAAACACCCGTTCGATAGGCACTCGAAATATAACGACCGTTTCATACGGGAACCCGCCGGAAGAGGAGCGTCGATCGGAGTCGTCGGTCCGCGACGAACCGGCCAGTCCGCCGATTCTCCCACCTACTCGTCCGTGACACCCCAGGCGTCCGGCATTTCGATGACGTATCTGCCGTCCTCCTGGAGGGAGATGATGTACTCCTGGCGGTCGTACAGCTCCATGAGGTTGAGCTCGTACTGGCCGGGACTCACGATCTTGATGCTCTCGAACTGCTCGTTGAGCTCGTCGCGGAGCTCGTCGACGCCGGGCTGTGACGCCGGCGGCTCCACCGATCCGGACTCGGTCGCCGCGGAGCCGGTCTCCCGAGTCGCACGGTCGAGTTCGTCGGGGCTGACGACGTCGGAGCGGGCGCTCGCCTGTGCGGTGTCCTCCGGCTCCTCGTCGTCGATGCGTTCGGCGTCGCCCTCGACGGGATCGGTCGTGTCGGGGTCCGCCGTCCCCGCCGCCCGCTCGGGACGCGAACCGGCAGGATCCGGTCCGTCGGTCGGAGCGGGCGAGCCGGGCGGATCGGACGATGCGGGCGGATCGGGCGGGGGAGTCGTGTCGGGCGACCTCCCGGGACCGGAGGACGGTTCCTCGGGATCGGAGGACGGTCGCTCGGGATCCGCCTCCGAGCTCGAGTCGAAACCGGGGGCAGGGTCGGGATCGGTCGGCGGATCGGAGTCGGTCGGCGATCTGGAACCGGTCGGCGACTTGGAACCGGTCGGCGATTTGGAGGTGGTCGGGTCGGGCTCCGAGGAGTCCATCACGCCGGCCGGTTTGAACTGGAACTTGTTGCCCCCGCAGTCGGGACACCCCGACAGCATCTCCTTGGAGCCGTCCGGGAACGTCCGGCCGCACTCGATACACTGGTGAGGCATTATTTCCTCGAGACGAGCGTGCTGATCAGGTTCTCGTCCTTGTGGAGCGTCTCGATCCGGTTGGCCGGTCCGATGACGGTGAGCTTCTGGGTGGACTCCCGGCCCATCAGCCTGTCGAGGAAGCTCTGGCTCCCCGAGTCGGGTTTGGGATACGTCTCGATCTCGATGCCGGTGAAGTCGTCCGGGCTGATCTCGGTCATCGTCACCTCGATGAGCTTGGACTCCTCGTCGGGAGAGAGCCCCTCCTCGAGGATGACGATGTTGCCCTCGCGGACCCCGTCGAGGATGAGCCGGATCTTCTCCATGCTCGTGAGTCCCTCCATCCGGGCCCCGCTTATCATGTCGATGCGGACGCCGTCGTCCGCGGGGTCGTCGCCGCCGTCGACGTCCGGAGCAGCACCCGGCATTATCCGAAGTACTCCGCGATCTTGGTGTACACTTCGTCCATGTTCTCGCCCTCCAGCGCCGACAGGGGGATCGTCTCGTGTTGCGGGAACGCGTTGGCGATCTGCTGGACGTCCGACTCCGGGAGGTCCGTCTTGTTCGCGAGGATGAGCGCCGGGAGGTCCTGTGACTCGATGATCCCGATGAGCATCGTGTTCACCTGCGTGAACGGGTCCGTCGTGGAATCGAGCACGTAGATGACGCCGTCGACGTCCTCGCGGAGCCAGTGCATCGCCTCCGCGACGCCCTCCGTCGCCTCGCGAGAGCGGCGGACGGCGTCCTCCTTGTCCATGTCGTGGTCGAGGAACTCCTTGTAGTCCACCTTCGTCGTCACGCCCGGCGTGTCGACGATGTCGATCGTGACCTTCCGGCCGTTCCGTTCGATCTCGACGTTCTCCTTCCGGCGGGCCCGCCTGGTTTCGTGTGGAATGTGGCTCTCCGGCCCGACGGCGTCGCCGGTCCAGTCGCGTGCGATACGGTTCGCGAGAGTCGTCTTTCCGGCGTTCGGCGGCCCGTAGATCCCGATCCGCTTGGGCTCGTCGGCCGCGAACAACCCGTCCGTGACCCGCGATATGCTGTCTCTGAGGCTCGTTAACAATCCCATTCTGACCCTTGGTCCTGTGTTCCCTCCCGAACGCCGTGTCCGATCCGATGCCGCCAGCCCGAGCGCTCGACGCCCGTCCGGGGAATTAGGGTAGGATCCACGCCGCTCTCACTTAAGAACTGCGTCAGACGGGACCGATCGGAAGCGTCGGCCCCGGACGGCCGGGAAACGTGGATACGGCAGCGGACGACGAGCGTGGACGGCGGGGGAAACGCGACCGCGGAGATCGCGCGATCGCGGTGAGCCTCGGGCGTCGGCTCGAGGACGGTGACCCCGAAGAAGTGCGCACGAGCCCGCAAGTTGCCTCCGGTGCCCGGTAGCCGAACTCCCACCGGAGGAGTCCTCGCGCGTCGGCGCGGGGGTCAATCTCCGTCCTCGTCGACCTCAGCGGAGCCGCCGGAACCGCCGAACACGCCAAGCTCGGCGAGCCGATCGATCTCGGCCTCCGAGTAGCCGTGCTCGCGGAACACCTCGCGGTTGTGCTCGCCGAGCAGCGGCGGCGGGAGCTCGAAGCCGCTCTCGGCGTTGCAGAACTTGAGCGGGTGTTCGATCACCGGGACCTCCCCGAGCTCGGGGTGGTCGATCTCGGTGATCGTTCCGCGGGCTTCGATCTGCGGGCTCTCGAGCGCCTCCTCGACGCTGTACACCGGGCCGGCGGGGACGCCCGCGTCCTCGGCGATGACCTCGATCCACTCGTCCGTCGTTCCCCCGGCGAGGGTGGCCTCGATCTCCGCTTCCAGCTCGTCGAGGTGTTCGACGCGGTCGGCGTTCGTCTCGAAGCGGTCGTCCTCGGGAAGGTCCGGACGGTCGAGCGCCTCGCAGAGCTCGCCCCAGAGCTTCTCGTTGAGGATACAGATGTTGATGAACCCGTCCTTCGTCTCGAACGTCTGGTAGGGGGCGAGGACGGGGTCCTTCGTCCCCATCCGCTTCGTCTCCTCGCCCGCGAACACCATCCCCGCCTGCTTGGTGAGCCACGGGAGGGTCGCCTCCAGCATGCCGAGGTCGATGTATTCACCCTCCCCCGTCCGTTCCCGACGGTAGAGGGCGGTCGTCGTGCCGAACGCCGCCCACATCGCCGTGATCAGGTCCGTCATCGGCAGGCCGACCTTCACCGGCTGCCGGTCCGGCTCGCCCGTGACGCTCATGATCCCGCTCATCCCCTGGATGAGGAGGTCGTACCCCGAGCGCTCGCGCCACGGTCCGGTCTGCCCGAACGCCGAGATCGCGAGGTAGATCAGGTCATCGTTGTGGTCGGCGAGGGTGTCGTAGTCGACGTCGAGTCGCTCGGCGGTGCCCGGACGGAAGTTCTGGATGAAGACGTCCGCCTTCTCGACGAGTTCGTACAGCGCCTCCTTCGCCTCCGGGTTCTTCAGGTCGAGCTCGAGGCTCTTCTTTCCGTAGCTCAGCGTCCAGTAGTACGGCGACTCCCCCTGTATGAACGGTGGCCCGGAGTGTCGGACGGCGTCCCCGTATCCGGGTTGTTCGACCTTGACGACCTCCGCGCCCTGGTTCGCCAACATCGCCGAGCAGAACCCGCCGGTGACGAACGTCGAGAGGTCGAGGACGGTGACGCCCTCGAGGATCCTGCCGGATCGAGGGGCATCGGATCCGGCCCCCTCGGACGTCGTTTCGTCACCGGTCATCGCGTCACCGTTTCCGACCCGTGCCGTGACGTTCCGTTCGACCTGTGGACAGTTACCATATGTCGCGTATCGTTCGTTTGCCGGATGGTATAACTATCGACGACGACGGACTCCCCTTTCACGGTCAGGGTCCATGAGTCGCCGCCCCCCCACCCCTTCGTTTCGAGTGGAACGGGAGGACGAGGGCGGTGGGTGGGGTGGTGATCTCGGAGGCGGTACCGACATGAACCACTCACGAAAATAATACCTAGTTCAGGATGATAAAATAACGTTTTAATGGACAATATAAATGATAGAGTATTATCGAGGGTACTGTTGTTTCTACCATAACATAAATCCACCGCTATAAAATACACCCTCTCACCCCCCACCCCACCTCATGAGCGTTCCACTCGAAACGAAGGGGTGGGGGGGGTTCGTGAGCCACGCGACGAGGGGGACTCGGAGCCGGCCACTAAGCCTCACAGCGTCGTCGCTTTACCGTCCCTCCACACCACATCACGCGGCACTACTACGTCACTCCACGACATGTCACATCACACCACGACAAACCACGCCATACTGCTCCGACACGCTGCCGAAAACGACAGCGAGACGGATCGAGCCGGGAGATCGATCTCGAAACCGGAGGGTTCCAGTCGAAGGGGTCCGAGGTCGGCCGAGAAACGAGTTCGTCGACTCGGGATCCGATCCCCCGACCCCGGAGTCGACCGTGTATAGTTCAGGACACCACTCTCGGATCACGGATGCGGGTCTCGGACCGATTCACTGGCACGAATCCGGACACTGCGTACGTGATCGAGACCGCCCGCTGCGGATGGACACGGAGTCTACATAGTCTACATGGGAACGTGACGTGGGACGACACTAGGAGCGACACGACCTCGTTCGGCGGGAGCCGTGACCCCGCGGAGAGGGGACCGTTTCAACTCGAGAGAGGAACATTTTTGTACCTCCTCTTCGTCCGGTTCGACTGTATCAACTGGACGTGGTCGGCCTCGGATCCGACTACGGATTCGCGTTTCGGACCGGAGACCGCCTGAATCCGGACTTACGGTGGCGGTCTCCACTTGAAACGGAGGGGTTCACATGGACGAAGGAGAGCATACATCGGGATCCGACGGCGACGTCACACCATCCGACAGCGCCGAGTCGGACGGGAGCGACTCCGACGAGGACGACGAATCGGCCGGGTCGTCATCGTCCCCGTCCTCCGCGTCGTCGCTGGATCGAACGGAACCGCGAACGGAGCCGGATCGAACGGGGCCACGGTCCGACGCACGCGACGGGAGCGGTTCGGGAGTCGCCCCCGACGCCGACGTCGACCTGCCACCGTCCGCCGACGCCGACGGACCTCCCGAGGCCGGATCCGAGACGTCGGGGATCGGAAACGGTGGCCGAGACCGCTCGTCGCCCGACGTCGACTTCGACGGCGTCGTCCTCGACAACGACGACGACGACAACCAGGGACTGTTCGACGACCTCCTCTCCGGCGAGCCGATATTCGAGAACAAGGAGGTCCTCCGTCCCTCGTACACCCCGCACGAGCTTCCCCACCGCAACGACCAGATCAACCGGATGGCGACGATCCTCGTCTCCGCGCTCCGGGGCGAGACCCCCTCAAACATCCTCATCTACGGTAAGACGGGGACCGGGAAGACCGCCTCGGCGAAGTTCGTCTCGCAGGAACTCGAGTCGACGTCACAGAAGTACGACGTTCCCTGTGAGGTCGAGTACATCAACTGCGAGGTGACCGACACCCAGTACCGAGTCCTCGCCCAGCTCGCGAACACGTTTATCGAGGAGAACCAGGCGGTCATCGACGACCGTCTCGCCCGGCTCGAGGAGCTCCGGGCCGACGTCCGGCACGTCGCGGCGGACGCGACCGGCGACGTCGCCGCGCTCGCCGACACCGAGTTCGACTCCGTCGACGAACTGGACGAGCGCATCGAGGCGCTCGAGGCCGACGCCGACGAGATGGAGGAGGTCCCCATGACGGGGTGGCCCACCGACCGCGTCTACTCGACGTTCTTCGAGGCGGTCGACTACCACGAGCGCGTGGTCGTGATCATGCTCGACGAGATCGACAAGCTCGTCGAGAAGAGCGGGGACGACACCCTCTATAACCTCTCGCGGATGAACTCGGAGCTCGACAACTCCCGCATCTCGATCATGGGGATCTCGAACGACCTGAAGTTCACCGACTTCCTCGACCCGCGGGTCAAATCCAGCCTCGGCGAGGAGGAGATCGTCTTCCCGCCCTACGACGCGAACCAGCTCCGGGACATCCTCCAGCACCGCGCCGACATCGCGTTCAAGGGTGACGCGCTCACCGACGACGTGATCCCGCTGTGTGCGGCCTTCGCGGCCCAGGAACACGGCGACGCCCGCCGCGCGCTCGATCTCCTCCGGACCGCGGGCGAGCTCGCGGAGCGCTCGCAGGCGGAGATCGTCGCCGAGAAACACGTCCGACAGGCCCAGGACAAGATCGAACTCGACCGCGTCGTGGAGGTCGTCAGAACCCTCCCGACCCAGAGCAAGATCGTCCTGTTCGCCGTGATCCTCCTCGAGAAGAACGGCGTCCACAACATCAACACCGGCGAGGTGTTCAACATCTACAAGCGGCTCTGTGAGGAGATCGACGCCGACGTGCTCACCCAACGCCGCGTCACCGACCTCATCAGCGAGCTCGACATGCTGGGGATCGTCAACGCGGTCGTCGTCTCGAAGGGGCGGTACGGTCGAACCAAGGAGATGGGCCTCTCGGTACCCGTCGAGGAGACCGAGGCGGTCCTCCTCTCGGACTCGCGGCTCGGCGACATCGAGAACGCACAGCCGTTCGTTCAGGCTCGCTTCGACAACTGAGCCCGGCGACCGAAGCCCGGACCCCGGCTCACCCGGAGACGCGACCGGCCGACATCGAGCCGGTCGCCGGCGGACCCGCCCTCCACGGATCCCTCCCCGACGAGCCGACCGCACCTGAAGCGGTCCCCGGCGACACGACGGCCGCCCCGAGCACGTCGCTCACTTCCGCCTGTCCGGTCGTGATCAGCCGGACGTATCCGAGGTACGGCACCCGGAGCCTGGCGACCCCCGTCACCCACTCGGCGGCGACGGGTTCGGCCAGGCCGTTGGCCTGGTCGTACTGGCGGTTGTTGTCCCCGAGCGTGACGAACCCGGCGTGGGGCGCGGGACAGTTTCGGAGCTCCTCGCAGTCGTCGGCGCCGTGGTAGCGGTCGTCCGCCCGGTCGTACCAGTTCTCGCCCGCCTCGACGTGAAACATCGCGCGGTGGATGATCGGCGACGCCCGCCTCCCCGGCGGCTGGTAGATCACGACCGATCCGTGGTCGCCGAAGGTCCGGTATCCGCTCTCCTCGCCCGCCTCGTGGGTCACGACCCCGATCTCGTTGTCGGCGGCGTCGGGGGCGAGCCGTCCCGGTTCGGTGACGAACACCAGGTCCCCGGTGTTCATGTTGGGTTCCATGCTCGACGACTCGACCGCGACCATCGGGGGCCACACCCCGCTGACCGCGAACAGGATCAGTCCGATGAGGAGCACGACCCCGATGCTCGAGAGCATCTCCCGGAGCCACATGAGCGGCCCCTCCATGTCGTGACGGAATCGGTAGAACAGTCCCGGATCCTCCTCGCTCCCGGTCCTCGTCGGTGGATCGCCGGTGGCGCGATCGGTGCGGATCGAGCCGTCATCGACCGGATCGTCTCCGTCCGGGTCGCCGTCGGCCGGATCGTCGTCGATCGGGTCGTCCCCGCTCGATGCCGGCCGATCTTCGGGGTCCATCGTGCCGGGGTTGGCGGTTTCCGGACATAAGCTTCCGGGTCATCGCCCGAGCGTTCCGTTCACGTCCCTCGGGCGTCGACCGACGTCGATCGTGGCGGAACGGCGCTCCGGCCGGCTCCCGGCGGGAACGGCCGTTCCCGGCCGAACGCTCAGTCGTCGTCGACGATCACTTCGACGGGGCCGGAGTCCTCGGCTTCGGCCTCGTCCGAGCTCCCGTCGTATCCGCCCGTTTCGGAGCCCTTCTGCTGCCAGTAGAGCCCGCCGGCGACCGCGAGAACGACCCAGGACCGCCAGTTCGCGAGGTTCAGCGTGTAGCCGATCCCGAACGGCTTCTCCACCAACATCCCCTTCTCCGGCTGCCAGTACGACGAGAGGAGCCGGCCGAGGCTCGGTCGATCGAAGTTGTACGGGATCCCGAGTATCTCTCCCGACGACGGTTTGTCTCCCATACCCGTCCCTCACGCGCCGGGGATAAAAAGTCGTGTCGACGGCGGTTCGGTCAGCGGTACCGACCCCGCCGCCGCACCTCGCGGAGCCGATCGAGGACCTCCTTTTCGCCCTCCTCTCTGTATCCCTCCTCGAACGCCGCCACGAGCCGCTCGGGCGCCGACGCCGTCGCGGTCACCGACCCCTCGAACACGTGGAGATCCATCGCGTGATCCTCGACGTGTCCGGTGTGGTATCCCAACCCGAAGTCGATGAGGAACGTCCGGTCGCGGGGATCACCCCCGTCGTCACGTTCGTCGCCGCGGCGTTCCCCGCCTCCGACCCTGACGTTTCGCGTCGTGGGATCGCCGTGAACGATCCCCGCGCCGTGGAGTCGCGCGAGGTGTCCGCCCACCGCTCGGACCGCCCGGACCGCTCGGTCCGTTCGATCCACACGGTCCGCCTGGTCCGCCCGACCGGCTTGATCCGCCCGGTCCGCCCGACCGGATCGATCCGCCCGGTCCGACCGCCTCCCCTCGCCTCCGCGGAGGAGCCCCGCCAGATCGCGGTGCCCGACGTACTGGAGGGTCAGCGTCGCCTCCGGCACGTCGACGTCGTACACGAGCGGCGTCGACACCCCGGCTCGGCGCGCCTCGCTCGTCAACCGGGCTTCGGCGACCGTCCGGTCCCGCCGAAGCGAACGGTCCAGTGCCGGGTGTCGATACCCCTTCGGGACCCGCCGCTTGTGGACGACGACCGCGTCGTCCGGACGCCCGATGGAGTCGCCGGCGTCGCCGATCTCCACGACCGCCTCGGCGCCCCGCCGGTCACGGCCGTGGTCGCTTCCGCCCCCCGTCTCGTCACCGAGTCGAGCGACGGACGGCTCGGCGTCCCGCCACGTCACCGGCACCTCGTCCGGCCGGAAGTTCGGGTCGATCCGCGACTCGCGGATCGCGATGGTGTCGCCCGCCGCCGCCATCTTCGCGCCGAGCACGGCGATCATTCCGGCGTTGTCGCGGAGATACCGCGGATCCGGCGCGTGAAACGCCGCGCCACGGGCCGCACACATCTCCGCGAGCATCTCCCGGAGCCGATCGTTCTGGCCGACGCCGCCGCCCAACACGAGCTCGTCGGCGCCGGTCAGCGAGAGCGCCCGCTCGGAGACCTCCGTGAGCATCGCGAAGACGTGTTCTTGAAGCGAGAAACAGATCTCCTCGACCGGCTCGCCGGCGTCGTACGCGTCGTTCGCGGCCGAGCTGATCCCCGAAAACGAGAAGTCCATCCCCTTGACGACGTACGGAAGCTCGAGGAGATCGGCCGCCCCGGAGCCGCGGTCCGTCCCGACCTCCGCGGCGGCGGCCTCGACCTTCGGTCCGCCGGGATGGGTCCACCCGACGTGCCGGGTGAACTTGTCGATCGCGTTGCCGACGCCGGCGTCCATGGTCTCGCCGAGGACACGATACCGCCCGTCGTGGTAGCCGAGCAGGTGGGCGTTCGCTCCCGAGGCGTTCAGACACACCGGATTCGAGAACCCCGACTCGTGACGGCCGATCTCGAGGTGCGCGACCATGTGGTTGACGCCGACGAGCGGCACGTCGAGCGCGCCCGCGAGCGAGCGCGCCGCCGTCCCGACGGTTCGCAGACACGGCCCGAGTCCGGGGCCTCGCGAGAAGGCGACGGCGTCGATGGCGTCCGGGCCGTACTCCGCCTCGGCGGCGTCCAGCACGGTCTCGACCACCTCGGGGACGGCCTCCGACATGTGTTCCGCGGCCTCACGCGGGTGAATGCCGCCGCTGTCGGGTTCGTACGGATCGGACTCGATGAGCGTCGAGTCGGTCTCGGCGTCGTGGAGGGCGGCGCTCGCACACCACGCCGTCCCCTCGATACCGAGAACGCGCATTCGGTCGACGTCTCAGGCCTCTTCGCCGTCGTCGCCGTCGGAACCGATCTTGTTCCGCTCGAGCATGTAGTCCTGCTCGACGTCGAGCGCGTCCGCGGCGGAGTCGTACACCTTCGCGTAGCCGACGGTCTTGCGCATCCCGAACTTCGTGTCGAGCTCGTGGACGACGACCTCCTCGGAGGCCTTGTCGAGCTTGGCGGCGAGCGAGTCGCGGACCGAGAGGCGGGAGGGGGTGGCCTCGTCGTGGATCGTCTCGAAGCGGATGTCCGTTCGGTGCAACATGGGGTTTTCTTCCTCGGAGATGATGTCGACGTCCATGGTTCAGTTACGTGTACTACCCCCCGAACGCTGTAAAAGGATTTCGAAGCGGGTGGAGAGCAGTCCGAGCGGGTCTGCCGCCTCGGTTCTCGCGTCGGCCCGTTCGGTTCGGGTGCGGATCGGCGAACTCCTCGAGACGCCACCAGTGAATCCCTCGAGGCGCCGCCCCGTGAACCCCTTCCCTTCCACTGGAACCTCGGACCTATTCGCGGTGCTTCCCGCTTCCGTACGGCGATCCTCGACTCGACGCGGATCCGACCGACCCCGCGCGAACACTTCCGCTCCGGACCGGCGCGTGAGCCGCCACCCGGCGCGTCGGCGTCGCGGTCACTCCGCCAGCCCGAGCGCGTCCAACGCCGCGTCGACGTCGCCGTCGAATCCCTCGAACAGCTCGCGGGCCTCCCGCCGGCTCTCCGGGGTGACCGCGACCCGGACCATTCCCTCGCCGGGCTGGCCGTAGACGACGCTCGCGCCGTCGGGACCGGCGAGGATCGCCGGCAACGCGGCCAGGTCCTCCTCGCCGTCGACCTCGATCGTGACGGGATCCGGGTCCGCGAGGGCGTCGACGAGCGCCTCGAGGAGCGCGACGGTGAGCGTCGCCGCGGGATTCCGCACGCGCACGCGCCTCCCGTCGCCCGCCGCGAGCGCGTCCGAGACCTCCGTCCCGACCGCCTCCCGCTCGGTCTTCCCGTCGACGAGCGCGACGTCCGGTACGCGACCGGCCTCGCGGAGGTGGTAGGTGACGACGTCGCCGACGGCGACGATCGGCGCGTCGGGAGCGTCGTGCTCCTCCCGACTCTCCGCCGCGGCGGCGAGCAACGCGTCGGCGTCGGTCGTCACCGGGCCCATCGGCTCCTTGAAGGCGTCGCGAAGCGAGTCGGGAAGAGTCACGATCGGGTTCGACATGGCGAGTCGTACGGCGGCGGCGTATGAAGAGTGGCGTGATCGTTCGAGGGCGCTCTGTGGCCGTTCGGGGACGCTCTCGGCGAACCGCGCGGGCGAGCGAGTCGGCGGCTATCGGAGTCGTGCTACCTGACCTTCAGCGCGTACGATCCCGGCTTCGAGACGTTCATCTCCTCCGCGATCTGGCTCTCCTCGGGGTTCGTGACGATGACGTAGCCGGCCCAGTCCTCCGTCAGCGAGGAGGAGCCGCAGTGCTCGCAGGTCTGTGCGTCGGGGTCGTTGACGTAGTGACACTCCCGACAGGCGAGCCGATCCTCGGCCATCAGTCGTCCTCCCCGGTCGTGCCGGCCTCGGCCCGCCGGCGGCGGTCGCTCTCGAGCCACTCGTGTTTTCCGAGCCCCGGCTGCTTGGCGGTGAGCCCGATCTTCGAGTCGCGCGGGTTCCGCTCGTCGACGCTCTTCGTGACGACCCGCACGCGCACCGCGTCGTCGACGCCGAGGCTCTTATCCGAGTCCGAGGAGGCGAGCTGCTGGTTCGCCCCGTCGAAGGTGAGGTACTCGTCGGTGATCTGCGAGACGTGGAGCAGGCCGTCGACCGGGCCGATCCCGACGAACGCGCCGAACTCGACCGTCTCGACGACCGTCCCGTCGACGACCTCCTGCATGTCGGGGTCGAAGGTGAGCGCGTCGAACTCGGCCTCGTAGTAGACGCCGGGGCGGTTGTGAAGCACCGCGCCCTCGCCGATGTCGTGGACCTCGATGACGCTCACGACGCTGCCGACCTCCTCGTCCATTCGTCCTTCCAGCTTGTCCTGGAGCAGGGCCTTCACCCGCTCGTCGGTGACGTCCGCCAGGTGCTCCGGCGGGACCTCGACCGTGTCCTTGAGTCGAACTCGTTTGTACATGTGCGTGGGTTGTGTCTGTGATCGCGTGTGTCGTCCGATCGCGCGTGTCGCGTCCGTCGTTCCTCCGCCGGTACCTCTCCGAGCCGCCCCCGCCGTCGACTTCGGCTCCGTCGACGACGTCGGTGGCCGTTCAGCCCGCGTCCGCTACGGGTCCGTTACCGTGAGTGTGTTCCGCCCCCGTAAACAGATTACCGGTGTGTCGGCGTCGAGTACCCGTTCCACGAGGGGTCTATCGAGCGTGACCACGTACGCGACCCGGTTCGACCGAGCCAGCTCGACGAGCCCGTCGTCGGCGTACGCGCCCTCGACGTCGATCGTCCGGGCTCGGTCCGCCAGATCCGCCCCGACGCTGGCGGCGGTCGCGGCCTTCCCCGCACCCGATCCGAGCCCGTCGAGCTCCTCGACGACCGCCGACGGCACGACCGGGTCGTAGCTCCCGAGGAGCCGGTCGAGCTCCTCGAACAGCCGGACGTCCGCCTCGACAGGGGCCATCAGCGCGCTCGCGTCGAGCGCGACGACGGGACGGTCGTCGGCGTCCGTGGGACGGTCGCCGGCATCTGCGGAGCGGTCGTCGCCGTCGACCGGATGGTCGCCGCCGGGGGTCTCGTCGGACACGCTACGACAGCGTCCCGACGCCGATCAGCCGCCACCGCGCGCCGACGCGGCGGTTGATCGCGATCTGTGCGCCCTCGTCGGCGCACACCGGGCGCTTGAGGCTGACCTCGCACTCGCCGTCGCGCGCGCTCGTCACCGCGCCGACGGTGGTCGCGGTGCCGACGGTCAACATGAGCGGCTCGCCGGTCGAGATCTCCTCGATGTCGCTCTCGCCGCTCTCGTCGTCCTCCTTGCCGACGACGCGGTCGAGGAGGTCGACCTGCATCTCGAACTCGTGTCGGGTCGGCGGGAGCGTTCCGGGCTCGCCGGCGACCTGGCCGGCGAGCGCGTCGCCCTTCGTCAGGCTGGGGTCGAGCCCCGTTCCGACGCCGAGCAGGCCGCCGGGCTTGGCGGCGTCGACGTTCCGCGTGCCCGCCTGGAGCGACCGGATCGAGGTCTCGAGCGGCCGCCACTCCGTCTGGCCCTCCTCCTCGACCTCGCGGCCGGGGCGGATCTCGAGGCCGTCGCCGACCGACAGCTCGCCCTGAACGAGCGAGCCGCCGACGACGCCGCCCTTCAGCTCCTCGGCGGTCGCGCCCGGCCGGTTGATGTCGAACGAGCGGGCCGCGAACATCCGGGCGTCCTCGTCGGGGTCGCGCTCGGGGGTCGGGATCTCCGACTCGATCGCCTGGATGAGGAGGTCGAGGTTGACCTCCTGGCCCGCCGAGACGGGGACGATCGGCGCGCCCTCCGCGACGGTACCCTCGACGAACTCGCGGATCTGCTCGTAGTTGTCGACGGCGCGGTCGCGGTCGACGAGGTCGACCTTGTTCTGGGCGATGACGATGTTCTCGATCCCGATGAGGTCGAGCGCCATCAGGTGTTCCTCGGTCTGCGCCTGCGGGACGTCCTCGGTCGCGCTCACGACGAGGACGGCCCCGTCCATGATCGACGCGCCCGAGAGCATCGTCGCCATCAGCGTCTCGTGGCCGGGCGCGTCCACGAACGAGACGGTCCGGATCGGCTCGCTCTCGGAGCCGTCGGGGCACTCCTCGTCGGTCGTGTAACACTCGGGCTCGTCGACGCCGGGACAGCGGCGGAACGTCGCGTCCGCGTACCCGAGCCGGATCGAGATCCCGCGTTTCATCTCCTCGCTGTGCTGGTCGGTCCACGAGCCGGACAACGCCTGGACGAGCGTCGTCTTCCCGTGGTCGACGTGACCGACGAGACCGATGTTCACCTCCGGTTGTGTGTTGGCTTGGGTCACTGTTGAACCTCCTAACGGAGCAGTCTTGTCCGGATTTTCGCCCCGTGCGAGTGATAAAGTTGCTGTTATGGTGGCGTCACGACCGGCCGTCGGCCGACGCGCTTCCGACGCCGATTTACCGCTCACGCCCGTAGCCGGGGCCACGATGGGATACGCGTGTCCGGTGTGTGCGACCCCGCAGCGCGACGGCGAGCACCTGGCGCACCACCTCGCGTTCACGGCGATGCTCCACGGCGACGACCACGAGACGTGGCTCGACGAGCACGCCCCGGCGTGGGCCGAGTCGGAGCCGGCGGCGCTGGCGGCGGACGTCGTCGAGCACGCGGAGCCCGCGGAGTACCACGAGGTGTTCGAGGACACGACCGACCGCGGCCGGCCCGCGGTGGACGCCGGGATGGGCGGTCACGCCGAGGGCGGCGATCACGGACACGAGCACGGCGCCGGCCACGGCCACGCCCGTGGTCACGGCGGCGCCGGCGGGATGGACCCCGAGACGGCGGCCGCCGTCGAGGAGGCGCGCGAACTGACGCGCGAGATGTACGAGGAGGGCGAGGGCGCGATCGATGCTGACGACGGGGACGACCCCGACGGCGAGAGCCGCGCCGAGAGCGGGGACGGCGACGGCGACTGAGATCGACGAGTTCGTTCGTCGCACGGTGATTCCTCCCGGACCGTTTCAGCTCGTGAGTCGGCGATCCTCCCGCTCGATCGATCGTGCTAATGGGGCGGGTGTTTCGTGTGTGATC
>NZ_NHPJ01000138.1 GCF_002252985.1 Halorubrum halodurans
GCGTCACCGGACGCGGAACGAACCGGCCGGCGACCGACGGCGGGGGCTGGAGGGCGGGCGGTGGAAGGGAGGACGGTTCGGCGATAGAAGCGATCCGCGTTCGCGGGAGCGCCGCCGGCGGGGACGCGTGAGCGCGTCCGGTTCGGGGACCGACTCAGGCGGGCTCGACGCGCCAGGTCGTCGCGCCCGTGTACGACCACTTCTCGACGGTGAGTTCGGTGGCCGACTCGCTGAGCTTCACCATCAGCGCGCCGATCTCCTTCGGCGAGAGGTCGACGTCGTCCGAGATGAACTTCCCTTTGAAGTACATCTCGCCGTCTTCGGCGCGTTCGAGCAGGTACCGCTTCAGCCGCTCCTCCTTGGAGAGGTCGTCGGTCGTGCTCGCGTTCGTGGAGGGGTTCGCAGTCGCGCTCATGGTACGTCCACTCCATGGCGACGGGGGATGTTATAAAGCGGAGACCGTTGGTCGGCATTCAGGGGGTTTCAGCTCCTTTCAGGCGTCAACCGAGCGGTAAAACGTCCTCGAAGTCGTTTCAGAACCGTTCGAAAGGCGCTTAGAAAGTTTACAAGCTTTTTAGATCCGCTCGATCCGATCGCGGTTGGATCGGCACCGAGGAGGGGCACGCGAACGCCGACCCCGACTTTTGGCGGACGCGTTTACCTAAATCACGACGAGCAGGCCGTCCGATCGCGGTCGAGCGCGGACCGCGTGCGGGGTCGCTCGGGGGCGGATCGATCCCGGATCGGTCCCGGATCGCCTCCGATCGCCCCGGTCGGCTCCGGACCGCGAGTCACGGCGACCCGCTCGGGAGCGCTCGACCGGGTGGTTCACGGCCGCTGGTGGAGCCAGAACTCCTCGGACTCGGTGGTCTCCTTCTTGAAGATCGGCACCTCGTCTTTGAGCCGGTCGATCCCGTCCTCGACCGCCCGGAACGCCTCCGCGCGGTGGCCCGCGAGGACGACCACGAAGACGATGTCCTCGCCGGCCTCGATCACGCCAGTCCGGTGGTGGAAGGCCACCTCGAAGACGCCCTCCCGGTCGGTCAGCTCCGCGGCTATCGCGTCCATGCGCTCGCGGGCGACGCCCGCGTACTTCTCGAAGGCGAGGTGGGTCGTCCGGTCGTCGTCGGGGGCGTCCCGCGCGCGGACCCGCCCGGTGAACGTCGCGATCGCGCCCGACCGCTCCGCGTCGGCCGACCGCTCGACGCGCTCGACGAGCAGCTCGCGGGTGATCCACGGCTCCGCCCGATCGAGCGCCGCGAGGAGGTCGTCGACGTCGACGTCCTCGGGGCGGTCGCCGCTCGCGATCACGTCTCCGGGCGTGCCGTCCGGGTCGGCGTCGGGGCCGAGAAGCACGGTCGCGACCCGGAGACGGTCGTAGCCGACCGCGACGAGGTAGTCGTGGTCGGGCGCGAGGTCGTCGAGGAGCGCGTCGAAGCCGTCGACGCTCCCCCGGCCGGTCCAGCTCCCGTCGGGAGCGAGCGCGAGGGTCGTGTCGCCGGCGGGGGTGCCGTCGACGGGTCCGGACGCCTCCGACCCGTCCGGGTCGCCGGCGTGCTCCTCCCGCCGAACGACCGCGACCCGGCCCGCCAGCCGCTCCGCGAGCGTCCCGGCGAGGTCCTCCGCGCCGGGACCGAGTATCGAGATCGGGTGCATGCCCGAACGCGGGCGGCGAGCGGCTTAGGCGTTTCCCGCTCGGCTCACTCGTAGACGTGGAACCCCTCTCCGGTCTTCTTGCCGAGGTCGCCGGCGGCGACCTTGCGCTTGAGGAGGTACGCTGGCTTGTATCGGTCGCCGAGCTCCTCGTGGAGGGTCTCGCTGGCGTCGAGGACCACGTCGAGCCCGATGTGGTCGGCGAGCTCGAGCGGACCCATGGGGACGTTCGTGCCGAGCCGCATGCCCCGGTCGACGTCCTCCCGCGTGGCCACGCCCTCGTCGTACGCCCGGATCCCCTCGTTTATCCACGGCATCAGGATCCGGTTGGTGACGAACCCCGGCTTGTCGTCGGACTCCCACGTCTCCTTGCCCACCTCCTCGGCGAACCCGTGGGCGAACTCGACGACCGCGGCGTCGGTGCGCTCGCCCACGACGACCTCGACGCCGTCCATCACCGGAACCGGGTTCATGAAGTGGAGGCCGACGACCCGCTCCGGCCGGCCGGTCGCGCTCGCGATCTCCGTGATCGACAGCGTCGACGTGTTGGTCGCGAGGACGGCGTCGCCGTCGACGATCCCGTCGAGGTCGGCGAAGACGTCCCGTTTCACCGCCAGGTCCTCGATCACCGCCTCGACGACGAGGTCGGCGTCAGCGAGGTCGGCGAGGTCGGTGGTGCCCGCGATCCGCGAGCGGATCGTCGCCGGCTCCTCGTCGAGCGCGCCCTTCGCCGCGAGCCGCTCGAGGCTCGAATCGATCCCCTCGAGGCCGCGGTCGACGTACTCGCGCTCGACGTCGCGCATGGTCACGTCGTAGCCGGCGGTCGCGGCGACCTGTGCGATGCCGTGGCCCATCGTTCCCGCCCCGACCACGCCCACCCTCTCCACGTCGGCTGGCTCGTCCATGGGATCGCTGCCGCGGGCGCGGGGCTAAGTATTGTGGTGGGAAAGCCCGCTCCGGCGGACGGGAACCGTCGTCGTGACGACCGTCCCCGTGGGGTCGTTCGACTCGAAGGTCACGGAGCCGTCGATCACCTCCGTCCCCCACTTCACGAGCCAGAGCCCGAGGCCGCTCGCGTGGCGGAGCGGGGTCTCGGTGCCCGAGTTCAGGACGTCGAGCTCGTAGTCGTCGATCCCCGGCCCGTTGTCGATGACCCGGATCCGGGCCTGCTCGTCGTCGACCGCGGCGGTCACGGTGACGCGTCTCTCCTCCCCGTCGTTGTGTATCGCGGCGTTCTCGATCAGGTTGTTCACCACGACGGAGAGCCCCTCGGAGACGGCGGCGTCCGCGGCGGGACGCTCGAGCACGAACTCGACCTCCGGATACGCGTCGCGGGCGGCATCCAGGCTCCGCTCGAGCAGGCCGACGAGCGACGTCCCCTCCCGGTCGTTCACCGTGTCCTCGAAGAGGTCGATCGCGTCGCGCCCCTTCTCGCTGATCTCGACGATGCGCGCCGTGCGGTTCGTGATCGTCTCGGCCGTCTCTCCGGAGGTGCGTTCGGCGTACCCCTGGATGATGTTGGTCTCGGTGCGGATGTTGTGTCGCAACACGCGGTTGAGCACCTTCAGTCGCTGCTGCTGTTGGAGGTATCGCGTGACGTCGTGGAGCGTGACCACGTATCCGAGCGTCTCGTCGTGTCGATCGGTGAGCTCGCTGACGGCCACGTCGTACGACCGTGACGTCGACCCGGTACCGACCGTCAGGAGCTCGCGCCCGCCGTCGGCTCGGAACGGCTCGTTCAGCGGGAGGACGTCGGTTCCCTGCGCCCCGAGCGCCCGACTCATGTCGATGTCGAGGGTCTCGGCGGCCGCCCGGTTCATCTCGACGATCGTGTCGTGTCCGTCGACGACGACGACGCCCTCGTGGATGTGGTCGAACAGGAACTGCTTCGCGCGCCACGCGGGGGCCGGATTGGCCCCGAACATCCGGAACCGGTCGATGGCACCCAGGTACGCGACGCCGGAGATCGCGAACGCGATCGGCGTCGGGTCGATGCCCACGTTCGGGAACGCCCCCAGGTTGTAGAGGACGTTCGTCGCCCACGGCGTGGCGACCCCGACGATCAGCGCCGCGCTCTGGCCCCGGAACGCGGTCGCCCCGCTCGAGAGGAGCCCCAGTATCGGGACGATCCCGAGCACGGCGAGCAGGTAGGTGTAGCCGGCGGTGACCACGTACCAGATCCCCCCCTGTTCGACGAGCACGGACCCCTGGGCGGTGACGCCGACCTCCCGCACGTACAGGAGGCCGTGGTAGCTCTCCGTCAACGCGAGAAGGACCGTGAGCGCCGGAACGACCGCCAACAGCGCGACGTTTCGACGGGTGAGGTACTCGTCGCGTCCCGTGTACTCCAGGGAGAACAGGATCCACGCGACGGGGACCGTCATGACGCCGACCCAGCCGACTTTCGTCCAGAACGTCGCCTCCGCCGCGGTTCCCGCGGAGAGACTGAAGACGATACACGTCGACCACCACGACTGCCCGACCAGCAGCCACACGAGCGGTTTCGCCCCCGGATTCGGGCGCGCCCGCCACGCGAGGATCGCCGCGCTGGCCCCGATGGCGACCGAGCCGAACAGGACGGGGACCGCGAGCGAGGTCGGAGAGAACACGTGAGGGCGTAACGACGCCCCGGCATATGAATTATCCGGGAGGTATCGGGAAAACAAGGGTGGCGGACGGCGGCCGGACGACGCGGACGGGGAACGAAAAAAACGGACGGGCCGCGGTCGCTCCGACCGCGATCAGAGCCCCGTCGTGAACACGAGGAGGAGCGCGAACACCACGAGGTGTTTCGCCTCGCCGGCGATGGCGAGACGGCCCGGCGCCGCGCTCCGGCCCACGAACCACGCGAGGACCAACGCGTAGCCGAGGCCGACGAGTATCGCCGCCGCGGCCGCGGTCGGCAGTATCCCGAGGGAGAGCGCGACCGCGACGAAGGCGACGAGCGCCAGGTCGAGCCCGTACAGGATATGTCTCGTTCGCCGGACCCCGAAGACGACCGGGAGCGTCGAGACGCCGACGGCCTCGTCGGCCTCGACATCCCGGACGTTCGGGATCTCCGTGTTGACGAACGTGTCGACGAGGAAGTAGACGAACACCACCGCCGCGAGCGGCGTCACGGACGCCTCGGCGAACGCGAGCGGGAGGCCGACGACCGCGATCGCCCACGCCGAGGCGACGATCGTCGAGTTCACGATCAGGATCCGCTTCAGCCGCTTGAAGTAGGAGCCGAGCGACGGCAGCCAGTCGGAGGCGTAGAGGATCCAGAAGCCGCCGGGGAGCAGCGTGATCGCGAGCGCGATCGGCCCGCCGGTCAACGCGAGGGCGATCGCGAGCCCGTACGTGACCGCCGTGAGGACCGACAGCAGGGTGCGGTGGCGCGTCACGAACGCGCTCCGCTCCGGACTCGACACCTCGTCGTCGGCCGCGTCCGCGATCCGGTCGCCGGCGTACACCGCGAAGGTGACCAACCCGACGACGATCGGGGCGGGATTGGGCGGTATCGACAACACGAGATGGACCGTCAGGACCTCGATCATCGCGATGAAGACGAGGTACGTCGAACTGTACGTCAGGACGTCTCTGATCCGGCATCCGACGTCGACGACCGACTCGGGCACGTCGACGTGCCACGGGACGGTCGTGTCCGTGGATACCGGTTCGTTCGTTTTGCTAGCCATGGGTTCGGCGGCGACCGGCCGACGGTCCGTCCGCCGGCGATCGCCCGGTCGATCCTCGGTCCGCCCGATCCTCAAAGCAGGGGTCGTGACGGCCGGAGAACTCGGCCATCGGTCCGGAGAGCGGCCCGATCTCTCCCGGCGGATCTCGTTTACTATATCGATAGTTAGTTATTCTCAACCTGTCGGCGTAGAGAGGACATACTCCGAGAACACGGCGGTTCCGGCGGAGCGCGGCCGCCGAACGACCATAGCCCTTTTTGGTAGCGTAACCGGAATTACGCACCGATGCTCCCACACGCCGCCGACGAGATCTCCAGGGACGGAAAGTCGCTCATTCTCGCGTACGACCACGGGCTCGAACACGGGCCGGTCGACTTCGAGCCGAACCCGTCGACGGCCGACCCCGAGCGGCTGTTCGATCTGGCGACCCACAGCGCGGTGACCGCGCTGGCCGTCCAGAAGGGGGTCGCCGAGGCGTACTATCCCGACTACGCCGACGAGGTGAACCTGCTGTTGAAGCTGAACGGGACCTCGAACCTGTGGCGGGGCGAGCCGGACAGCGCGGTCAACTGCTCGGCCGAGTACGCCGCCGAGCTGGGTGCCGACGCGATCGGCTTCACCGTCTACGGCGGCTCGAACCACGAGGTCGAGATGGCCGAGGAGTTCCGCGAGGCTCAGGAGGGGGCCCGCGAACACGACATGGGCGTCGTCATGTGGTCGTACCCGCGCGGACAGGGGCTGCGCAACGACGGGAGCCCCGAGGTGATCGCCTACGGGGCGCGGCTCGGGCTCGAGCTCGGCGCGGACCTGGTGAAGGTGAAGTATCCGGGCTCCGCCGAGGCGATGGGCGACGCCGTGGAGATGGCCGGCCCGACGCAGGTGGTGATGTCCGGCGGGACGATGCGCGACGACAAGGCGTTCCTCCGGAACGTCGCGGACGCCATCGACGCCGGCGCGACCGGGCTCGCCGTCGGCCGAAACGTCTTCCAGCGCGACGACCCCGAGCGCATCCTCGACGCGCTCGAGGCCGTGGTCTTCCAGGAGGTCGACCCGGCCGAGGCGCTGGCCATCGCCGAGAGCGACGACTGATGGCCGACCCCGACCCGGTCGTCGAGGCCGTCTTCGACGCGGTCGCGGCGACGGCCCCGACGATCCGCGACGCCCTCCCCGGCCGGCGCGTCGAGAGCGGGGCGGAGAACCCCTCCGGCGAGACGGTACTGGCGGGCGACGTGTACGCCGACGAGCTGCTCTTGGAGGCGCTCTCCGCGGTCGAGGGCGTCGGCTCCTTCGTCAGCGAGGAGCGCCCCGAGGCGATCGACGTGGGCGGCGCGGTCGGCGAGGACGGCGAGGGGGCGTACGCGGTCGCGATCGACCCCCTCGACGGCTCCTCGAACCTGCGGTCGAACAACGCGATGGGGACCGTCGTCGGGATATACGACGCGCCGCTTCCGGCCACCGGTCGGGATCTCGTCGCCGCCGGCTACGTCCTCTACGGGCCGATCACGACGATGGTCGTCGCCGACGGGTCGGGCGTTCGGGAAGAGGTCGTCGAGCGTGAGGACGGAAGTGAGGGCCTCGGCGACGGCGACGACGCCGGCGTCACCCGCTCCGTCGTCGCCGACGACCTCGCGCTGCCCGACGAGCCGACCGTCTACGGCTTCGGCGGCCGGGTGCCGGACTGGCCCGACGCGTTCCGCGAGTACGCCCGCGAGGTCGAGGACGAGCTCAAACTGCGGTACGGCGGCGCGATGGTCGGCGACGTGAACCAGGTGGTGACCTACGGCGGGGTGTTCGCGTACCCCGCGCTGGTCGACGCGCCCGACGGGAAGCTCCGGCTCTCCTTCGAGGCGAACCCGATCGCGCACGTCATCGAGTCGATGGGCGGAGCCTCCTCGAACGGCTCGGGATCGATCCTCGACGTCGAGCCCGAGGGGATCCACGACCGCGTCCCGCTGTACGTCGGCAACGAGGAACTGGTCGACCGGCTGGAAGCGGCACTCGACGAGGAGTAGGGAGAGGCCGTCCGTTTTCGTGTCCTAAGCGGTGGCGCGCCGGTGAGCGCCCGGAGGCCGCGAGGAGCCCGCGAGGGACGCTGCGAACGCAGTGAGCAGCGAGGCTGGGGAGGCGTGAGGTGCGGTGCGGCGCAGTCGGGTGGGGCTCAAAGGGGCAGTCGCGAGGACGAAGCTCGGCGACGCAAGCACCGCAGAAACGAGCGCAGCGAGTGACGAGGAGCGTGGTTCGAAACGGCAGAGCCGTTTCGTCATCACGAAAGGCGCTTTGCGCCTTTCGAACGACAGCGAGCCGCGCGAGTCCTCGCGACTGGGGCTTTGGCGGTGTTCACCACGGTTGTCGCTTCGTATCGAATCGAATCAGACCCTCATCACTACCACGGCGGCGACCGCGAGGACGCCGACGTGTGTCGCGTTGACCAGCCCGCTCGTTTCGGTCCGACCCGCGATCACCGGCAATACGTCCAGATACGGTGCCCACGACGGCGCTCCCGCGTGCGGCGCGAGGAAGTTCCACGCCGCCAGCAGCACCACTCCAACCGCGGCGTACCGGATGCCGTTTCGGACATGCCGAGCGGGTCCGACGCCGGTGCTCATGTGACCGCCGTCACGTTCGCCGGTGAAAAAAGTAATCCAGCCGAGACGTTCTCGGAGCTCACCCGTCCTGACGCGGACGCGTTCGTAACGGAACGGCAGTTTCACACGAGCGTCACCGAGAGAGTCGAAAATCGGCGTACGAACGCCCCTCTACACCGACCTACATCCACCTACTCCGGCGGTTCGGACATTCCATTCCCGGAATCCATCGGCTCGTATCCCACCCGCTCACGGGCGTGTTCGATGTCGAACCACGAGTTCGGGTTGTCGCTGATCCCGTAGAACACCTCGAAGGCCCCGCCGGCGAGGGTGTTCGGGTTCAGGTCGTCCACGCCCCGGCCGCCGTCCGCGCCGCTCCCGCCATCGCCGTCCGCATCGAGCCCGTCCCGCAGACACGCGTCCACCAGCCCCGCGCAGTCCCGTCGCGAGAGCCAGGTACACCGCATCCGCGCGACGGTCTCCCGATACTCGTCGTCGCCGCGCTCGCAGTCGCCGCGGGCGACCGCCCGCTCCGCGTCGCCGAACGGGTGGTCGTGGATCGGGTCGCGCACGGAGCCGATCCGGAGCGCGTAGCAGTCGATCCCCTCCCGTTCGGCGTACAGTCGGCACCACGCCTCGCCGGCCGCCTTCGACGCGCCGTAGTCCGAGTCGGGCCGCAGCGGGCTCTCGTGATCGACCGTCAGCTCGTAGTCGGGGTCGTACAGCGCCGGCGCGTGCTGCTCCTCGTACATGCCGACGGCGTGGTTCGAGGAGGCGAAGACGACCGTCCCGACGCCCGCCCGCGAGGCGGCCTCGAGGACGTTCCGCGTCCCCCGGACGTTGTTGCGCTCGACGCCCTCGTACGGGGTCGAGACCGCCGGCTCGCCCGCGAGGTGGACGACGGCGTCGATCCCGCGATCGTCCATGACCGCCGCGAGCGACGCGGGCGCGTCCGCCCCGCCGACGTCGAGGACGACCGTCTCGCGGTCGCGGTGCGGGTGCGGCGTGCCGTCGCCGAGCTCCGCCGGCGGCTCCGCCCGGTCGTGGAGGACGTAGCCGGCCGCCGAGTGCGCCGTCACCGCGGTGCCGACGGTGCCGTGTGCCCCCGTGAGAAGCACCGTGACGGTTTCGAGGGGATCGTCGCTCACGGGAGAGGCGTCGCCCGCGGACGAGCCGTCGCTCACGAGGAGGCCCCCTCGTCGTCGCCCGCCGTCCACCGGCGCGCGCCGGGGAGGATCCCGACCAGCTTCGTCACGTAGCCGAACCTGAACAGCCCGAGCTGCGAGAGCCCGCCGAGGACGAACACCGCGAGGAACGGGATCGCGGTGGGGTCGAAGAGCAGCGGCGCGACGGTCAGCTCCTCGGCGGCGGTCGCGAACGACGCCGGCGTCAGCGAGCGCGACGCGAGCGCCGCGCCGATGAACGCCGTCGAGACCACGAGCGTCGTGCGCGTGAGGACGAAGCCGAACAGCGCGCCGACGGCGACGCCCGCGAGCGTCGCGCCGACGAGCAGCGCGGTCCCCTCGATCCCGGCCGCGTCCGCCGCGTAGAACGGCCCGACCGCGAACCGTCCCGCGAAGCCGCCGACGACCCCGCCGATCGCGAGGACGGCGAACGAGAGCCCGGCGTACGCGAGGAAGCCGCCGATCGCGCCGCCGAGCAGGACGCCGGCGGCCGAGAGCACCAGCCCGTCGACGGCGATCAGTCCGGCGAGGTTCGGGACGGCGAGGTACCCCGCGCCCGCCCCGATCAGGAAGCCGGTCAGCGACACGGCGTAGACGGAGACCGCCGCGCCGACGAACGCGAGCAGGAGGCCCGCGACGACGACTCCCGCGTTGAGTGGCGTGAACATGGACGCACGTGTGCCGCCGTTCGTCTTAAAGGGTCGGCGTGTCGGGAGACCGCGGCCGGGTGCGCGGGTCGTCGTCCCCTCGATGTCGTCCCCCCCGATGCTCACCGCGCCCGACGCGTCGCCCGCCGGTCGAGGTGGCGCGTGTAGCCGCCGACGGCGAGGCCGAACCCGACGACGAGCAGCAGGAAGCCGACGAGCCGGGTGGTTCCGATCGTCATCAGCGCGAGGATCGCGCCGAAGACGAACGCGAAGACCCCGGCGACGACGATCCCGGCGTCGACGAGCGGCGAGGGTTGGACCGCCTCGCAGTGCGGACAGATCCGGGCGTCGCCGGGGACGGGCTCGCGACACTCGACGCAGCGGACGCGATCGCGGGACACGTCGGGCGTTCGGGCGGCGGCGGCATATATCTGGCCGGGGTCAGTCGTCCGCGGCCGTCCCGCTCGCGGCGTCGGCCGTCTCGAGCGTCTCCTCGACCTGCGTCACCACCAGCGCGAGCGCGACGAGCGCGAGGATCCCGCCGACGGCGAAGGGGACGACGAAGCCGAAGCCGACGAGCCAGCCGGACGCCAGCGGGCCGAGCGCGACGCCGAAGCCGAACCCCATGGTGAGCACCGACAGCGTCGTCCCCGACTCGCCCTCGCGCGCGAGGTCGCCGGCGAGCGCGAGCGACGGCGCGAAGACGAACGCGACGGCGACGCCCTGACCCAGCCGGACGAGCGTCATCACGACGGGCGAGAGGACGATCCCCTGTAACAGCGTCGTGGGCGCGAGCAGGAGGAACCCCGCCACGAGGAACGGTCGGCGGCCGACCCGGTCGCTCGCGCGTCCGACGGGGACCTGGAGGGCCACGTTCGCGATGGTGACCGCCGCGAACTGGACGCCGAACCAGACGGGCGGCTGGTCCAGCCGGAGGTTCACCTGGTTCTGGAGCGTCGCGTACAACGCGATACACAGCCCCATCGCGACCGTCGCGATCCCGAGCACGAAGACGGGGTCGAGCAGGCGGTCCTCGCCGCGGACCCGGATCGAGACGTCGTCGCCCGCGGCGGCCGCGTCGGCCGCGTCGTGAACGAGGAGGTAGACCAACGCGAAGCTGACGTACGCGCCGAGACAGGCGGCCGCGAACGCCGCGTCGAAGCCGTTCACGACCGGCAGCCCGACCGCGGTCAGGTCGTAGGGGCCGTTGTCGACGACGATCCCCGCGAGGACGGGGCCGAAGCCGAACCCGATCAGCCGGAAGGTGTTGAAGACCCCGAAGTTCCCGCCGCGCTGGTTCGCGCTGCCCGCGTACTCGTTGACGAGCGCGACCGTCGCCGGGATCGTCAGCGCCGCCCCGAACCCCTGGATCGCCCGGAGGACGACGAGGATCCAGTAGGCGTCCGCGAGCGTGTAGAGCGCGCTCGCGGTCCCCAGAAGCAGGATCCCGGCGAGCACGAACGGCCGTCGGGTGGCCAGTCGGTCGGAGAGCCGCCCGGTGAACGGCTGCGAGAAGCTGTTGAGGAAACCGAAAAGCGAGAGGACGAACCCGATGAGCAGCGGCTCGGTGAGCGTCACGCTCGCGGCGCCGACCCCGACGCTCGCGCCGACGAGCGCGTCGATGTCGATCAGGTCGCTCGCGACGTACAGCGGGAGGACGACGATGAGAAACGAGTTGCCGACCGCGCCGACCATCCGTGCGAGCGCGAGGACGATCACGCGGCGATCGGTCTCGAGTATCTCCGAGAGCGACCCCATTCGGTTCGGCTTGAATCCCGGTCGTCAAGGCCCTTGCGGACGGCGGGAGGCGATCCGGTTTCTCGCCGTTCGCGGCCACGGCCGTTCGCCGACCGTCTACCCGACGAGCGGCCGTACTCGGCGACCGCCTACTCGACGAGCGGTCGCACGGGTCGGTCGGTACCGCGGATCTCGAAGCGAGCGCCGTCCGACTCGGGCTCGACCGCCGCGATCTCCCACCCGTGTGCGGTGACGATCTCCTTGACGATGGCCAATCCGAACCCGGTGTTGCCCTCGGATCCGCTCTGGCCGGGCTCGAACAGGTCGTCGCGGATCCCCTCGGGGATTCCGGGGCCGTCGTCGGCGACGTAGAAGCCGTCCTCGAGGTCGCCGACGCGGATCGTGACGTCGTCGTCGACCGACCCGTGTTCGATCGAGTTCCTGAAGAGGTTCTCGAACAGGTTCCTGAGCCGGTCCGGGTCGGCGAGGACGCGCCCGTCGAGGTCGATCTCGAGGTCGGCTCCCTCGGTGTCGACGGTTCCCCAGCTGTCGTCGACCAGCTCCGCGAGGTCGACCGGCTCCGGGTCGCCGACGGTCTCGCCCTCGCGGGCCAGCGTCAGCGTGTGGTCGACGATCGACTCGATCCGGTCGAGCGCGTCGGCCGCGGCGGCGAGGTGTTCGTTCCCGGTCTCCTCGCGGGCCATCTCCACGCGGCCGAGCGCGACGTTGAGCGGGTTCCGGAGGTCGTGGCTGACGATCCCGGCGAACTCGTCGAGCCGCTCGTTCTGCCGGCGGAGCGCCGTCTCGCGGTCCTTGAACGCCGTGATGTCCTCCTGGAAGCCGACCCACCCCGTGACGCGGTCCTCGTCGTGTTCGCGGATCGGCGCGACGCTGACGCGGTTCCAGAACGGGGTGCCGTCCTTCCGGTAGTTCAACAGCTCGACGCTCGCGGGCTCCTCGGCGTCAATCGCGTCCCGGAGTTCGGCGACCGCCGCCTCGTCCGTGTCCGGGCCCTGGAGGAACCGACAGTTGATCCCGACCGCGTCCTCGCGGTCGTAGCCGGTCATCTCGACGAACTCGTCGTTGACGTACACCATCGGGTTGTCCGACAGGCTCGGGTCGGTGATGGTGATCCCGACTGGCGCCTCGTCGAGCGCCCGCCGTTTCGTCTCCAGCTCCTCCCGTCGGGCCGCCTCCACCGAGACGTCCCGGAGGATGCCGACGCTGCCGTCGAACCGCTCGCCCTCGTAGGGGAGGACGGCCATGTGGTCGCGACACGGGATCGGGTCGCCCTCCTTGGGGTCGATGTCGACGCGGAACCGCTGGACGTCCGGGCCGTCGCGCGAGAGGATCGTCCCGAGCCGGTCCTCGGCCTCCGCGACCGCCTCCGCGTCCTTGATCAGGTCGGGCGTGTTGCCGACGATCTCCTCGCGGTCGTACCCGGTCAGCTCGGCGAACGGCTCGTTGACGAAGGTGAACGTCCCCGTCTCGTCGACGACGTACACGGGGTAGCCGAGCGCGTCGATGACCGTCGAGTACCGGTCCGCGATCTCCCTCGTGCGGTGTTCCTCGACCGCCTGCTCGACCCGGTTCGCGAGCCGCTGGAGCTGTTCGGGGCCGCCCTTCTGGAAGTAGCCCGTGACGCCCGCGTTGAGCGCGCGGCTCGCGATCTCCTCGGATCCCTTCCCCGTGTACAACACGAACGGGACGTGCGGGTGGTCCACCCGCAGCGCCTCGAAGAACGCCAGCCCGTCCATCTCGGGCATGTCGTAGTCGCTGATCACGCAGTCGAACGACGCGGCCTCGAGCCGCTCGAGCCCGGTCTCCGGATCCGTCACGCTCGTCACCGACACCGCCGCCAGCTCGCGGTCGAGATACGCCTCGGCGAGGTCGAGCACCGAGGGGTCGTCGTCGACGTGTAACACGTCGATCCGTTCCGTCATGGACGATCAAACGGAGCCGGAGATAAACGCGTATCGCCTCGCGTCTCACGACCGGACCCGAACGGGGCGGACGCGGTCGCGAACGAGACGAACGCGGTCACGAACGGGATGAACCCGGTGGCCGTCCGGATCGGCGCGGTTCAGTTCCGCCGCGCGTGGCGGGCGCTTAAGTCGACGCGGAGCCGACCCAGGGACGATGGAGGGTGTCGACTCGCGGAGCGTCGCCTCGGGAGCGGTCGACGACGGTCCAGGGGAGGCCGACGCCGCCCGGCCGGCGACGGACGGCGGGACGCTCCCCGGATCCGACGTGGGTGACGACGCCGACGAGCCCGACCGCGTCGTCTGCCACGTCGACATGGACTGTTTCTACGCCTCCTGTGAGCGCCTGCGCGACCCCGACCTCCGCGGCGAGCCCGTCGTGGTGGGGATGGGGTACGAGCCGGGCGAGACGGTCGGGGCGGTCGCGACCGCGAGCTACGAGGCGCGCGCGTTCGGCGTCGAGAGCGCGACGCCGATCTCCGAGGCCCTCGACCGGCTGCCCCGGCGCGCCGACGCCGATCCCGCGGACCCGGACGCGCCCGACCCCGACGAGACCGGGCGGTACCTCCCCGTCGACATGGCGTTCTACGAGGAGGTCGCGGAGGAGGTGAAGGCGGTCCTTCGGGACTGCGCCGACGTGCTCCGGGAGGTGAGCGTCGACGAGGCCTACCTCGACGTCACCGACCGCACCGCCTGGGACGCCGTCGGCGGCGACGACCCGGAACCGAGCGCCGCCGCGGGGCCGAGCGAGGTCCGGACGCTCGCGGAGGGGTACGCGAGACACGTCAAGCAGCGCATCGAGCGGGAGGCGGGCGTGCCCGCGAGCGTCGGCGTCGCGCCGAACATGTCGGCGGCGAAGGTCGCGAGCGACGCGGACAAGCCGGACGGGCTCGTCGTCGTGCCGCCCGGCTCCGTCGCGACGTTCCTCGCGCCGCTGCCGACGGCCGCGCTCCACGGCGTCGGCCCCGTGACCGAGCGCGCCCTCGCGGAACGCGGGATCGAGACCGCGGGCGACGTGGCCGACGCCGACCCGGAGACGCTGGCCGAGGCGTTCGGCGACCGCGGCCGGGCGCTGGTCCGGCGCGCCCGCGGGAAGGACGACCGCGAGGTGACTCCGCGGGGGCTGCCGAAGAGCCTCTCGCGGGAGTCGTCGCTGCCGCGGACGACCGACGAGGAGCGCAAACGCGAGACCGTCGCCGCGCTCGCGGCCGACGTGGCCCGGCGCGCCCGCGAACGGGGCTGTCTGTACCGCACGATCGGGATCAAGGCGGTCCTGCCGCCGTTCGACGTCAACACCCGCGCCCGGAGCCTCCCAGGTCCCGTCGACGACCCCGACCTGGTCGAGGAGGTGGCGCTGGAGCTGCTCTCCGAGTTCGCCGACGACGAGGTCCGCAAGCTCGGCGTGCGCGTGTCGAACCTTGACTTCTCGGAGGGCGACCAGGCGACGCTCGGCGGGTTCGAGGGGACCGGCCGCGACCGCGGGGACGACCTCGACCGCGGGGGACCCGCCGGCCGAGACGGTCGCGAAGGAACCGGCGCGACGATCACCGACTGGATCGGCGGGGGATCGGCCGACGACGGCGAGACCGGCCACGGGGACTCCGACGAGTCCGACACGGTCTCGGAGGGCGAGGCGGTCTCCGGGACCGACGACGCGCCCGAGCGGCGGACCGACGACGGGCAGGCGTCGCTCGGGGACTGGTCGTGAGGCGGGACGGGCAGGGGCGGTGGAGTAGATTTAGGGGCACGGCCGCGAGGGAACACGGGTATGGCCTCGCTCCTCGACGTGGCCCCGTCCCTCCGCGCGGTCCTCCTCGGCTCGGATCGGGGGGATCGGGGCCGATCGGTCCGACTCGCCGCTCCGCTGCTCTGCTTCCTCGGCGTCCTCGCCGGCTACGCGGTCGGGGTCTTCGAGGTCGGCGGCGTCGTGTTCCTCCCGCGGGACGCGGCGGTCGCGGGCGTCCTCGTCGCGGGCGTCCTCGCGTGTCGCGGCGAGGGGCTGGCGGTCGCGTGGGTCACCGTGTACGCGGCCCTGTTCGGCTACGGCGCCGACCACTACCTGCTCGGACTCCCCGGACGGCCGGTCCTCGACCGGATGGCCGCCCTGCTCGGCGTCGACGGGCTCGTCTTCCTCGGCGTCCAGGCGTTCGTGTTGGGGACGCTCGCGTGGATCGGCGGGACGGTCGCCGCGCGCGTGGTCGCGGCGGTCCGGGACCGGCGATCGACGGCGGACAGCGAGTGAGGGCGGCGCCCGCCCGCGTGAGCCGCCGCCCCGATGCCGAGGCTTTACCTCGCGGAGCGCCGAGTCGGTGGTATGAGCGACCTCGCGTGGGAGACGACCGACACCGAGATCGACTACCGCTGTCCGGGGTTCGACGTGCGCCGGGACGAGGTGCGGTTCCCCGACGACGGCGAGGGGGAGTACCACTACGTCGACGAGCCGCCGGCGGTGGTCGTGTTGCCGCTGACGTCCGACGGCGACGTCGTCGTCATCGATGAGTGGCGGCAGGCCGTCGGCCGGACCAACCGGGGGATCCCGGCCGGCACGGTCGAGCCCGAGGACCGCGACGACCTGGAGCGGGCGGCCGCCCGCGAGCTCGCCGAGGAGACCGGCCACGAGGCCGCGGCCTTCGAGCACCTCACGACCGTCGAGCCGGCGAACGGCGTGACGAACGCGGTCCACCACCACTTCCTCGCGACCGGCTGTGAGCCGACCGCCGACCGCGACCTCGACCGCGACGAGTCGATCACGGTGGAGACGGTGCCGTACGACGACCTGCTCGCGAGCGTCGTCGACGACGACCTCCGCGACGGCCGGGCCGTGACCGCCGTGACGTGGTACGAGCTGTTGTACCGGTGACGGCGGTCCGTTCGCCGCCCGGTCGGGGACGGCTCGCGACCGACGGACAAGTCCTTTGCCCGGCGGGCACCAACGGGAGACGATGACGGATCCCTCCGACGACCCGGTCGATCCCGCGACGACCGCGGACCCGGCCGGCGGCGACGACCCCGTGACGGCCGACGATCCCGCGGCGGCTACCGACTCCGCGTCGATCGACGATCCCGCGACGGCCGACGATCCCGTGACGGCCGACGACCCCGCCCCGAGGGACGGATCCCGCCGCGACTCGATCCCGACGGCGATCGCGGCCGCGGTCGGGCTCGGGGTGCTCGGCCCGGTGTTGGCCGTCCTCGGCGGGCAGGGGATCTTCCTCGTCGACGCCGCGGTCGGCGGGCTGCCGCTCGCGGTCTCCGTAATACTCACGCTGATCGTCGGCCAGTACGTCGCGTTCGGCGGGCTCGCGGTCGGCTACCTCGCGTGGCGGGGGTTCGACCGGACGGGGATCGTCTCGTACCTCGGGGTACGGCGGCCGAGTCTGACGGAGGTCGGGCTCGTCGTCGGCGGCTGGGTCGTGATCGTGATCACGCTGCTCGTCGTCTCCTCGGTCGTCCAGCTGCTCGGCGCGGAGACGGCGTCGAACCAGAGCGCCGAGGTCGCGATGGCGAACCCGACGATCATCCCGCTGTTCGTCGTCGCCATGTTCCTCGTCGTCGGTCCCTGCGAGGAGATCCTCTACCGCGGGGTCGTCCAGGGACGGCTCCGGGAGTCGCTGCCGGCCGCGCCCGCCATCGCGATCGCCTCCGGGATCTTCGCGTTCATCCACGTGATGGCGCTGACCGGCGGGGTGTCGGGCCGGCTCACCACCGTCGCGATCCTCTTCTTCCCGAGCCTGGTCTTCGGCGCGGTGTACGAGTACACGGGGAACCTGGTCGTTCCGGCGCTGCTCCACTCCCTCCACAACGCGGTGATCTTCACCCTGTTGTACGTCACCGTCACGTACGGCGACGAGCTCGAGGGAATGGCGGAGGGCGGATCGACCCTCGCCGAGACGGGGGCGGCCCTGCTCCCGCTGCTTCCGGCGTGATCGCGGACCCGCCCGGCGGATCGGACCCGCCTCAGTCGGCCGCGTCGCCGGCCCGACCCGCCGGGGTCGCGGCGTCCGGCGCGATCTCCTCCTCGCGGAGGTAACACTGCGGATCGGGCGCGAAGAGGTCGCCCGTCGTTCGCAGCGCCCGGAGCCGCGAGCCGCCGCGACAGATCGAACGGTACCGGCACTCCGCACATCGCCCGCCGAGCCGCCCGTCGCGGTCGCGCAGGGCCGACAACAGGGGATCCGCCTCGTCCTCCCAGATCGCGGCGAAGGGGCGGTCGCGGACGTTGCCGAGCGCGTGGCCCTGCCAGAACTGCGTGAGGTGGACGTTGCCGACGGGGTCGACGTCGGCGACGCGCTCGCCGGCCGGGTCGCCGCCGTTGCGCTCGAGGTACGCCCGGATGCGCTCGGCGTGATCCGCCCCCAGCTCCCGGCGGGCGTACTCGACGAGGTAGCCGGCGTCGGCGTAGTTGCCCACGAGCAGCGTCTCGATCTCCTCGCCGCGGGCGTGGTACTCGCGGGTCAGGTCACAGAGCGTCCGGACCGCCTCGCGTTTCCGCTCCGGCGGGAGGTCGGCGTCGGCGATGTCGGCCCCGCGGCCCCCGTAATCCAGGTGGTAGAAGCAGAACCGGTCGACGCCGACGTCGGCCAGCAGGTCGACCACGCCCTCCAGGTCGGGCGCGTTCGCCTCGGTGATCGTGTACCGGAGCCCGGTCTTCAACCCGACGTCGAGACACGCCTCGATGCCGCGGACCGCCGCGTCGAACGCGCCCTCCCGGCCCCGAAAGGCGTCGTTGCGCTCGGCGAGCCCGTCGACCGAGACGCCGGCGTACTTCAGGCCGGCCGCCTTCAGCTCGGCGGCGGCCTCCCGCGTCAGGAGCGTCCCGTTCGTCGAGAGCACCGGGCGGATCCCGCGATCCGCCGCGTACGCGACGAGCTCCGGAAGGTCCTCACGGAGCAGCGGCTCGCCGCCCGAGAAGAGCACGACCGGGACGCCGTAGTCGGCGAGCCCGTCGAGGAGCCCCTTCGCCTCCGCGGTGGTGAGCTCGCCGGGCGCGCAGTCGGCGTCCGAGCCGGCGTAGCAGTGGTCACAGTGGAGGTTACACCGCTTCGTCGCGTTCCAGACGACGACCGGCCGGCGCTGCTTCCGCTCCGTGATCTGCGGCTCGGCCGAGCGGTCCGCGGCGTCGTACCGGAGCCCGTCGCTCTCGGCGTCGAGCCCGCAGAGCAGCTTGCTTATCGAGATCATCGATCCCCTCCGTCCCGGCCGTTCGGGACGTCTCTCCCGGCGTCCGCGGACGCCGCCCCGTCGGCCGACTCCGCGAGCGAGTACGTCGAGAACCGCCGCGTCTCGTCGGCCGGACAGAGCCAGACGTCGCGGGCGGCCCGCGCGAACAGCCGGCTCGCCTCCTCGTGGGCGATCTCGGCGGAGGGGGCGGCGACGGTCCCGACCCGCCGCATCGGATCCGATTCGGACTCGCGAACGAACACCTCCCACCGTCGCTCCTGGGTACGACGGGGCGTCTCGTCGAGGTTGCGCTGCGCGTTCTCGACCATACGGGCCATACCGGCGTGAGTGACATATCGGTCCGAGCGCGCTCCCGGACCCTGGGAACGCCCGCGAACACGTTCGCTGGATCGCTGAACGGGGCGGAACCCGTACCTCCGGAGGAGACATGTTCGACGACTTCGACGCCGATCGACGCCCGCTCGTGCTCGTCTGGGAGGTCACGCAGGCGTGCGAGCTCGCCTGTCGGCACTGTCGAGCGGACGCGAAGCCGGCCCGTCACCCGGACGAACTCACCACGGAGGAGGGGAAGCGACTGCTCCGGGAGGCCGCCGAGTTCGGCGACGGCCAGCTGGTCGTGCTCTCCGGCGGCGACCCGCTCGCCCGCGAGGACCTCCCGGAGCTGGTCCGGTACGGGACCGACCTCGGCAACCGGATGACGGTCACGCCGAGCGGCACCCGGTCGCTCGCGCCCGACCGGGTCCGCGAGCTGGCGGACGCCGGGATGTGCCGGATGGCGCTCAGCCTCGACGGCGCGAGCGCCGAGAGCCACGACGCGTTCCGCGGCGAGGCGAGCTTCGCGGACACCCTCGCGGCCGCGGAGGCGGCCCGCGAGGCCGGCGTCCCCCTCCAGATCAACACGACGGTCTGTGCCGAGACGGTGGAGGAGCTCCCGGCGATCCGCGACCGCGTCCGCGAGCTGGAGGCCGTACTCTGGTCCGTCTTCTTCCTCGTTCCCGTCGGGCGCGGGCGGGTCCTCGACCCCGTCTCCCCGGCGCGCGCGGAGGCCGTGATGGAGTGGCTCCACGACGTCGACGCGGCGGAGCCGTTCGGCGTGAAGACCACCGAGGCACCGTTCTACCGGCGGGTCGGGATCCAGCGCGACCGGGCGGACCCGGCGCGCCGCGGCGGGATCACGGCCGGCCGGGGGTTCGCGTTCGTGAGCCACGTCGGCGAGGTGTACCCCTCCGGCTTTCTCCCGGAGTCGGCGGGGAACGTCCGCGAGTCGTCCGTGGTCGACGTCTACCGGAACGCCGACCTCTTCGAGCGGCTCCGCGAGCCGGAGGACCTGACGGGGAAGTGCGGGGCCTGCGGGTTCAAACGCGTCTGCGGCGGGAGCCGGTCGCGGGCGTACGCGCACACCGGCGACCCGCTCGCGAGCGACCCGCTCTGTCCGCACGTCCCCGAGGGGTACGACGGGCCGCTCCCGGAGGGCGTCGACCGCTCGGGCCGGGCGTGATCGGAGCGAGCGCCGTCCCGACCGAACCGCTTATTCCTCGCGCCGGGGTACCTCCGGTCGGACAGAGGGAGCCCGACTCCCGTGCCTCCGGCATGAGGAAAGTCCCCCCACCGGCCGGACGGGCGACCGGGCACACGCCCGGAGTCGGAGACGGCTGGCTCTGGAACAGCAACGACACCCCCCGCCCCGACCCGTGATTCGCGCGAACCGACCCGTAAGGGAAGGGAGTTAACCCGAGGAGGGCCGACGGGCGGGAACGGATGGAACGGCGAATCCTCGCCGGTGCAAGTCCGTGCCACCAGGTAGTCCGGCCACGGCACGGACGCTCAGCCGAATGTCGGGACGAACCGAAGGGGGCTTACTCCCCTCAGTCCGCTCGCACGCCGAGCGGCGCGACCGGCAGTAAAGAAATCACGCTTCGCGAGACGGCGAACCGGATTCTTCGGCGTTTTCGGGGCTCTATACGGCCGATCTCGGTCGATCACGAACGTTCACCATCAAGGGAAGCGTTCAAGTCGTCAGCACCGCTACCACTGTGTATGTCCGAGGCACAGACCGTTCGGCTGTCGTACGACGACGGGGCACGAGCGGTCGAACTCGCACGCGAGGCGGTCGAGTCGTTCGTCCGACACGGACAACGCGAACAGCCCGGAAGCATGCGCGAGGCGTTCTACGCGCGGACCGGGGCGTTCGTTCGACTGGAGTCGACCCGCGGGCGCGGCCGGCTGCGTGGGTGTGCCGGCGCGTGGGACGGGTCGGACCAGCTCGGCCACGCCATCGTCGAGGCCGCGATCAAGGCCGCCTCCGGCGACTCCTGCGGCTCGGAGGTCGAGCCGAAGGAGCTCGAGAACATCACCGTCTCGGTCTGTGTCGTCTCGAACACCGTCCTCACGAACGACCCGCTCGAGGACCTGGAGATCGGCACCCACGGCGTCGCCGTCGACGGCGGCAACGCCCACGGCTGGCTCTACCCGACCGTCCCCGTCGAGAACGGCTGGTCCGGCGCCGAGTTCCTCTCGCGGGCCTGCCGCAAGGCGAAGCTCTCGCCGACCGCTTGGCAGGACGACGACACCATGGTGACGCTCATCGAGGGCCAGGTGTTCCGCGAGCGCCCCGACGGCGGCGCGGTCGAGGAGCTGTAACCCCGAGCACCCGACGAACGTACCACCCCCACCGGAGCCGACCGCCGCGTTCCCCTTACTCCGACCCGTAGCCGACGCGCTCCGCGTCGGCGAGCGCCCGCTCCGTCGCCGCCTCGAGGTCGACCGCGTCGCCGGCGACGACCTCCCCGTCGCGGATCACGGGCTCCATGAGCGACTCCGCGTCCGCCGGTCCCTCCCGCCCTGCGAGCCCGACCGCGTGGTCGCCCGCCGCGGTGCGGTAGACGGCCTTCGCGCCCGAGAGCTTCCCGCGTTTGGCGGCGGGCTCGCCCGCCACCGCGACGAGGTCGAGCGCGAAGTCGACGGGGTCGGCGTTGGAGACGTAGCCGCCGACACCGAAGCCGTCGACGACGTCGCGGAGCCGCCGGAGGTCCGCCGGCCCGAGCCCGCCCGAGACGTAGACGTCGACGTCGCTGTGGCCGCGGGCGTCGAGCTCCCAGTTCACCTCCCGTACGATGTGTCTGAAGTCGCCCCGACGGGAGCCGGTGGTGTCGAGGCGGACCCCGTCGAGGCGGTCGCCGAGCGCGTCGACCGCTCGCAGGACCTCGTCGACCTCGTCGGAGTAGGTGTCACAGAGCGCGATCCGCGGGACCGACTCGTCGACCGCGTCGTCGAAGGCGCGCCAGGCCGCCTCCTGCTCGCCGCGGCCGAAACAGATCGACAGCGCGTGCGGCATCGTCCCCGACGCCTCCCGGCCGATCAGGTCACCGGCGGCGACGTGCGAGAAGCCGTCGAGCCCCCCGACCAGCGCCGAGCGCTCGACCGCGGCCGTCATCGCGGGGTGGACGTGGCGCGCGCCGAAGGAGAGCACCGACGCGTCCGGCGCGGCGACGCGGCAGTCGAGCGCGGCGGTCGCGATCGCGGAGGCGTGCGAGAGGAAGCCTAAAAGCGACGTCTCCAGCCGCGCGAACGTCAGGTACTCGCCCTCGATCCGCATCACCGGGCCGCCGTCGAACAGCCGCCCCTCCGGGATCGCGTGGACGTCGACGTCGCGACCGGACAGCAGCGCGACCGCGTCCTTCAGCCCGGCGAACAGCTCGAACTCGCCCGTCGGGAACTGGTCCGCGGTCACCTCGGCGACGACGCGGGGGTTCCGCCCCGCGCCCTCAAGGGCGGTCGCCGTGCGGTCGAAGTAGGCGTCGGTGGCCCGGCCGCTCCGAACCGCCTCGGCGTCGACGATGTCGAACTCCGTCATGGTCGGACGTTCGACCGGCGGGGACGAAAAGTCATCCGTGTCGCCGCCGCGGGCGTTCCGGCGTCGCGGGCGACCGCTCCCCGCGGCCACGGACCGGCCGGCTACCGCCGCGACCGACGTCGGAGGGCCACGACCGCCGACGACAGGGCGACGAGCGCGGCGACGACGCCGAGACCGGGCACCCGCTCCTCCGTGGTCCCGTCGTCGCCGGAGGCGGAGCCGTCGGTCGGGCCGCCGTCCCGTGTGTCGTCGTCGGTCGAGCCGTCCGCCGGCTCCGCTCCGTCGTTTCGCGTGCCGTCGTCGGTCGCGCCGCCGTCCGTCGTCCCGTCGCCCGGCGGGTCGCCGTCCGCGTCGGCCGCGCCGTCCGCCGGATCCGATCCGCCGTCGATCGCCCCATCGTCGGTCGATCCCGGCCGGGAATCGGCGAGGTCGATGCCGGGGCGGAGTTCGAGGACGTCCGCCGGCTCGGGCCCGTGGACGATCGTCACCCTCGTGCCGTCGCGCTCGACCCCGTAGGCTCCGCGGAAGTCGCCGGACGGGATCTCGCGGACGCCGTCGTCGAGGCGCTCCGCGCCGTGTTCCGCCAGCATCGTGCGGTAGGCGGCGTGGAACTCCGCGGCGTCCGTCGGCGTCCGCCACTCCGTCACCCAGACGTAGCCGTCGCGCTCGGCGTCGCCGGCGTCGTTCCGGTAGGGGTACAGCTCGTCGTCGACCCACCCCGTCGTCGCGGGGTCCGCGTAGTTGTACGCCGACCGCGTGTCGAGTCGCTCGTCCGTGACGGTGTGGATCCGGACGTTGGCCGACACGTCCCGCGTCGGCTCGAGGACGGGGTGGTCGTACTCCCAGCTCTGGTACCAGAACATCACGAACATCGACGCCTCGCCGGCGGTCTCGGAGCCGTTGGCGCCCTGGTCGGCGTACGTCTCCCAGCCGCCCTCCGCGGCGTCCTCGAACTCGATCTCGCGGGTCTCGTAGCCCGACTCGCGGTGGATGACCGCCGCCGTCGCGTTCGGCGGGTCGTTCATCGTCTCGTTGACGGCGCTCCAGCCGCCCTCGTCGATCAGCGCCTCGACGTAGAACGGCCCGTCCGAGTACGGCTGGAGGACCGTCTGGAGGATCCCGACGTTGTAGTCGGCCGTCGACCCGCCGCCGGACCCGCTCGAGTCGGGGGCCGCGAGACAGCTCCAGTTCGCCTCACAGCGGTCGGCGTACCGCTCCTCGACGTAGACCGCCTCGCCCTCGACGATCCCGTCGACGGCGAGGTCGGCGTCCTGGGTCGCGCCGACGAACCGCGGCGCGGCGAGGTCGTGGTACTGGTCCTGCATCGCGTGGGTGAGCTCGTGGACGAGCGTCGACTCGCTGACCTGGAGCGCCTCGCCCTCCGCGACCACGAGGACGATCCGGTCGTCGGCCGGCGAGTAGAACCCCGAGACGGAGCCGCCGAACACCGTGTCGATCGCCGCCGCGCTCGACTCGTCCGTGCCGACGACGAACAGCGCCTCCCACACCTGGTCGTTCCAGCGGTCGAACTCGGTTTCGCCCGCCGCGTCCGTCCCGTTGCCGTCCGTCCCGTTCGCCCGGAACTCCTCGCGGGTGACCGTCTCGACGGGGACGCTCGTCTCGAACGGGCGCTCCCGGAGGTACTCGACGCGGGCCATGCTCCGGTGGGTCAGGGTCTCCAGCTGGGCGGTCGTCAGCCCGTCCTCCTGGTCGAAGTCGAGCTCCGCCGCGTGGTACGTCCCGTTCCAGCAGCCGACCAGATCGTTGTCGGCGGCGCTCTGACAGTCGGCGGCGGTCTCCGCGACCGCCGCGTCCGCCGCGGCGACGCCGCCGGTGCCCGCGACGAGGAGGACGAGAACGGCGACCGCCGCGAGGGGGAGAACCCGTCGCATACGGTCGATTACGGGGGACCGGGTAAGTAGTTTGTCCGTTCGATCCCGATTCCGGGACCGCTTCACGCGACCGCGGCCCGCGAGTCCGATCTTTTGTATCCGGACGCGCAAGGGAGGACCATGCCGTACGATCCGGCCGACACCGCGGTGGTCGTCGTCGACATGCAAAACGGGTTCTGTCACCCCGACGGGAGCCTCTACGCCGAGCCGAGCGAGGCGGCGATCGAGCCCGTGACCGACCTCGTCGCGCGCGCCAGGGCGGCCGGCGCGCGCGTCGTCTACACCCGCGACGTCCATCCCCCGGAGCAGTTCGACGAGACTCACTACTACGACGAGTTCGACCGGTGGGGCGAGCACGTCGTCGAGGGGTCGTGGGACGCCGAACTCGTCGCCGACCTCGACGTCCGCGAGGCCGACCACGTCGTCGAGAAGCACACCTACGACGCCTTCTACCGCACGGACCTCGAGGGATACCTCGACGCCCGCGGCGTCGACGACCTGCTGATCTGCGGGACGCTCGCGAACGTCTGCGTCCTCCACACCGCCGGCAGCGCCGGGCTCCGGGACTACCGCCCCGTCGTCGTCGAGGACGCCCTCGGCTACATCACCGCCGACCACCGCGAGTACGCCGTCGACCACGCCGACTGGCTGTTCGGCGAGACGACGACCTCGGAGGCGGTCGCGTTCGCGTCGGACTGAGGGCGCGCCGCGCCGCCGAGCGCGGCGATTATCAGCCGCGTCAATCGGCGTGTAACCCTTTTGACCCCCGACGCGGACGGTCGCGTATGGAACTCTCTCGACGCGGCGTGCTGGGCGGACTCGGAGCCGCGTGTGCGGTCGGGGCGGTCGGCTTCGCCGGCGCCGCTTCGGTGGGCGACGACGGGGCCGGCGGCTCGGGCGGGGACGGCCCGGAGACCGACGGCGGCTCGGACGGGGGCGGCTCCGCAACCGGCGGATCCGACGGTGACTCGACGCGGTCGGCCGCGACCTCGGTCGCCGTCGACCCGGAGGCGCCGTTCGAGGCCCGCCTCCGCCGGGAGGACGGACCGAACGACGGCGGCCCCGGCGACCGCCTCTTCGACGCCGCGGATCTCGACTACGTCCAGGGCGTCACCGAGAACGAGGGCGAACACCTCGTCGGGCTCTCGCTCTCGGCGGACGGCGAGACGTCGTTCCGCGAGCGGCTCGAGGCGTCCGGCGCGGTCGACGATCCGGAGCCGTTCGTGGTGTCGATGACGCTCGACGGCGCGGAGGTCCGCCGCGTCGACCTCGACGGGCCGACCGTGACGGCGCTGACCGACGCGGAGTGGAACGGCGTGTTGACGCTCCCGTTCGAGTCGGCGGAGACCGCGGAGTCGGTGTACGCATCGCTGGCCGCGGCGTGACCGGCGGAGGGCTCGGTCGGGGCGCGACCGGCGGAAGGAGGGACGGAGCCGGCGTGGGGAGGGGCGTTTATGCCCCCGCGACCCGTCGGTGCGGGCGTGAGCGAACCGACCGAACGGGCCGACGCCGATCGCGACGGCGACACGGACCGCGGGGACGTCCCCGGAAGCGACCCCGGCGGACGCGGAGGCGACCACGGCGGGCGACCGTGTCCCCGCTGTGGGGAGCCGCTGGTCCACCGGCACTGTAAGTACGTCTGTCCCGTCCACGGGGTCGTCTACGACTGTAGCGACACGTTCTACTAGGACGGCGACACGTTCCGGCGGGCTCGTCGCCGATCCGCGGCCCGGCGACCGGGGCGGCCGCGGGGGTGAAATACTCGCGAGACTTCGGGAGAAAATAACCGGGGCGCGAGGGGCGATATTCGTGGGAACTGTTATGGTTCTGCGGGCCGACCCGTTGTACATGATGGGCGACCCGCTCCCGATCCTCCCCGTGGCGTCTCAGGGGTCACCATGGTAGAGCAACGCCAGGTTGCCAGGGGAAAGCGGATCCAGCGCCGCACCGGGAAGACGTTCCACGTCGCCACCCGCCTGCTGCCCGAGGAGATCCGCCATCCCACGTACGTGTTGTACGGGTTCTTCCGCGTCGCCGACGAGATCGTCGACGCCGAGGAGACCGCGCCGCCGGCCGAACAGCGGGCCGAACTCGAGCGGCTTCGACGGGCCGCCCTCGGCGAGGAGCCGACCGACGACCCGGTGCTCGACGCGTTCTCGTCGGTGCGCGAGGAGCGGGACATCGCGGACGCGGACGTGAACGCCTTCATCGACGCGATGGAGAGCGACATCGACACCGACCGGTACGAGACGTACGCGGACCTCGAGGCGTACATGGACGGGTCGGCGTCCGCGGTCGGGCGGATGATGACCGCGATCATGGACCTCGATCCGGCGGCCGAGGAGACGGCGCTGCCGCACGCGACCCGCCTCGGCGAGGCGTTCCAGATGACGAACTTCCTCCGGGACGTCCGCGAGGACGTCGTCGAGCGCGACCGGATCTACCTCCCGCTCGAGACGCTTCGGCGACACGGGGTGAGCGAGGAGCGGATCCTGAACCTGGAGTTCGACGACGACGTGGCCGCCGCGATCCGCGAGGAGCTCGTCCGGACCGAGCGGCTCTACGAGGAGGGCGTCGCCGGGATCAAGTACCTCCCCGAGGACTGCCAGCTCGCGGTGTTGCTGGCGGCGGTGCTGTACGCCGACCACCACCGGCTGATCAGGAACCTCGGCTACGACACCGTCTCGACGACGCCGGAGCTCTCGCTCGTCCGGAAGCTCTCGCTTCTCGTCCGGACCCGCTGGAAGTGGCAGTGGAACCCCGACCCGGAGGCCGTCTTCTACGAGATGAGCCACGGGTTCGACCGCGACCACGGCCGTCACGGCCACGGGCGACACGACCACACGGCCGTCCGGACCGACTGAGCCGATGAACCGGGCGCGGTTCGTGCGGCTGGCGCTGTTCGCGTTCGGGCTCGGGATCGCGGCCTTCGTCGTCCGCGGGACGACCCGGCTTCTCGCCCCCTACGGGGTCGCCGTCGCGCTCTCCGCGCCCCTGCTTTTCGCCGCCGCCGCGCTCCTCGCGGGACTGGTGGTGGTGGCGACCCTGGACGTGACGGGGATCCGGCCGCTGGAGTGAGGACGCGGCGGCGATCCGTCCCGATGAGCGCCCGTCGGAGAGAGTCCCCTGAGATCCTCGAAACGCCGGGGAACCCTGACGGGTCGTTACGCGACCTCGATCATCCGCCGATCACCGAACGGAGCTTCCCGTTCGGGGCCTCTCTGTTCCTGATCGGGGCGCTCGGCGAGCCGGCCGTCCGCGCGACGGGAGCGCGGGTTTCCGGCTGAGAGGAGACCCTCCTGCTCGCGCTCCTCGGGACCGCGATCGCGCTCCTCTCGCCGTCGGTCTTCGGGCTCCTCCTCCCGCTCACCGAGTAGGTCGAGCCCGCCGGCTCGTCCTCGGCCGTCGCGAGCCGGAACGCCCTTCTCCCGTCGTCCCGGATCGCGGGTATGAACGTACGAGCCGTCGCCGACCTCTCGCCCGCGGAGCGGCACGCCCTCTTCGAGCGCGACGCGGGGATCGAGGCGGTCCGCGGGGACGTCGAGGGGATCGTCGACCGGGTGCGCGAGGAGGGGGACGTGGCGGTCCGCGAGTTCGCCGAGGAGTTCGACGGGGTGGCGGTCGGCAACCTCGACATCACCGACGAGGCCGCTCGCGCGCACGCCGAACTCGAGGACGCGAACGATCCCGTCCTCGACGCGGTCCGCGAGGCCGCCGACAACGTCCGGGCGTTCCACGAGCGACAGCGCCCCGAGGACTGGCGCGAGGAGTTCGAGGGACGCGAGCTGGGCCGGCGCTTCCGACCGATCGACCGGGCGGGCGTCTACGTCCCAGGCGGCGCGGCGGCGTACCCCTCCAGCGCGCTGATGGGCGTGGTTCCGGCGGTCGTGGCGGGCGTCGACCACGTCGCCGTCGCGACCCCGCCCGCGGACGACCCGAACCCCGTCACGCTCGCGGCGATCCACGAGGCGGGCGCGGACGCGGTGTACCAGGTCGGCGGCGCACAGGCGATCGCCGCGCTCGCGTACGGGACGGAGACGGTGACGACCGTCGGGAAGATCGTCGGCCCCGGCAACAAGTGGGTGACCGCCGCCAAGTCGGTCGTCCAGGGCGACGTCGGGATCGACTTCCTCGCGGGGCCGAGCGAGGTGCTGGTCCTCGCGGACGCCACGGCCGATCCCGAGTTCGTCGGCGCCGAACTGCTCGCACAGGCCGAACACGACCCGAACGCCTCCGTCGTCGCGGTGACCGACGACGCCGACCTCGCGGCCGCGGTCGCGGAGGCGGTCGAGGCGGGCGTCGACGAGCGCGAGCGCGCGGAGACGATCCGGGCTGCACTCGAGAACGATGCGTCCGGCGTGCTCCACGCGCGGTCGATGTCGGAGGCGGTGCTGTTCGCCGAGGAGTACGCGGCCGAGCACCTCTCGATCATGGCCGACGACGAGGAGGCGCTGCTCGACCGGATCTCGAACGCGGGCTCCGTCTTCCTCGGTCCCCACTCGCCGGTCGCCGCCGGCGACTACGCCGCCGGGCCGAACCACGTGCTGCCGACGAACGGCGGCGCGAAGCGGTACGGCGGGCTCTCCGTGGACACGTTCCTGCGGTCGTCGACCGTCCAGCGGCTCGACCGCGAGTCGCTCTCGGACGTCGCCGACGTCGTGACGACGCTCGCGGAGGCGGAGGGGCTGGAGGCGCACGCCGAGAGCGTCCGGAAGCGGTTCGAGTAGGGCGGGCGGAGCGTCCGGGACCGGAGACGCGGTCGCGCCGGACGGCCCACGCGGGCTCGGACGGACTACGCGGGCTCGAACGTGTACAGCCGCACCTCGCAGGCGGGACAGACGAGCGTCTCGGCCGGCTCCTCGCCCGGTCCGCTGTAGCCGCCACAACAGGGCATGTCGACGCCCTGTTCGAGTTCCGTCTCGCAGTCCGGGCAGCGGTCGAGGAACATCCGGTTCGTCCGGGCGGCCGCGAGGCGGACCGCGTCGTCGTCGAGAAACGGCTCGGCCGCGCGGTAGCCGGCGATCTCGGCGATCGCGGTCGGCCGGTCGATCCACGTCTCCTCCATGACGGTCGCGTCCGGCGCCCCGAGCGCGATCCACTCGCGGTCCTCACGGATCACGCGCGAGGTGGTCGCGGGGGAGATCTCCACGGCGATCTCGGCCAGCGTCTCGGTGTCGCGGTCGCGAAGCCGGTCCATCTCCGCGCCCCAGCGCTCGTCGTACGCCGCGGCCGGGGCTACCGTGTCGCCGTCGACCGCGAGGACGTCAGCCTCGACGAGGCGATCGAGGAGGGCCGCGGGATCGACGGCCGTCGCTCGGAGGGACCCCGTCCCGCCGTCGGGGGGTCCTCCCGCCCCGTCGGTCGCGTCCGGTCCGCCGGCCGCCTTCGCCCCGCCGGTCGCCTCCGCTCCGCCCGCCACGTTCGATCCGCCGTCGGCGTCGATCCCGTGGAACACGGCCTCGCTGCCGGGGATCGGGGCGACCAGTCGCGGCGCGAACCGCGGCGTCCCCGGCACGACGTAGCCGCGGAGCCAGACGAGCGCGAGACCGGCGAGGGCGACGCCCCCGGCGACCGCCGGCGATCCGAGGACTGCGGCCGCCACGGCGACGACCGCGACGATAGCCACGTTGACCGTCGTACACGGCCAACAGCGGTTCTCGCCGGTGTGGGCGGGTCGTCTGAGGTCGCTCGCTGTAGGGAGACGCATCCACACGGGATACCGGACGCCGCGGCATCAAGCTTGCCGTGTACGAGCGGGGGTCGATCCGTGCTCCCGGCAGAAACGGTTATGCTCCGGAGCGACCTCTCGGAGGCATGACATCGTCGCTGACCGGCGTGCTCGAGGGACTCTCCGCGGTCGAGGCGACGGTCGCGGTCCTCCTGATCTCCGTCGTCGCCGCCGTGGGCATGGAGTTCGTCGTCCTCCGCCTCGCCCGTCGATACGTCGCGACCACGGACGGCGAGTACGACGACATCGTCATCGCCTCGCTGCGTGCGCCGCTCGTCGTCACCGCCGCGCTCGCGGGGGTGTACGTGCTCACGCAGGCGCCCGCGGTCCGGGCGTCGGTCGTCGTCGACCCGCAGCTGCTCGACGACCTCTTCGGCCGGCCGTCGCTGTCGGTCGTGATACTCGTGTGGGCGTACGCCGCCAACGCGGTCGTCAACCGGCTCGTCGCCGCGGTCAACGCCGAGGGGAATCGGTTCGACTTCGCGCCCGTCTTCTCGAACGTCTGGACGCTCGCGGTGCTCGTCGGGAGCGCCGGCTCGCTGCTGTGGCTGTGGGGCATCGAGATCACGCCCCTGCTCGGCGCGGCCGGGGTCGCCGGCATCGCCGTCGGGTTCGCCGCGAAGGACACCGTCGCGAACTTCTTCGGCGGGATCGCGCTGTACTTCGACGACACCTACAAGATCGGCGACTACATCGTCCTCGACGACGGCACCGCGGGCACCGTGATCAAGGTCGGCGTGCGGTCGACGACGCTTCTCACCCGCGACGAGGTGATGGTGACCGTCCCCAACGCCGCGCTCAACGCGGCCAAGGTGACGAACGAGTCCGCCCCGCAGCGCCGCCGTCGCATCCGGGTTCCGATCGGGGTCGCCTACGGCACCGACGTCGACGCGTTCGAGGCGCTCGCGATCGACGTCGCGCTGGCGGAGCCGCTGGTCCGAGACTCGCCGCGGCCGCGGGCGCGGCTCCGCTCGTTCGGCGACTCCGCGCTCCAGTACGAGCTGCTGTGTTGGGTCAACGGCCCGACCCGACGCCGGCGCGCCCAACACGAGCTCAACCGCGCGCTGTACACGGCGCTCGCCGAGGCCGACATCGAGATCCCGTACCCGAAACGCGACGTGACGATCGCCGGCGGTCGCGGCTCGGACGGGCCCGCCGCCGACGCGGCGCCGGACGACATAGTAGCGCCGGACGACATCGCGGCGGCGGACGACGGCGGAGCGGCCCCTCCCGCCGACGACGCGGTCTGACGTCGCCGGCGGCGAGCTGACTATATATCGCTATTGAGCGGTACGGTTCCGTATGAGGTCACGGGAGCGCTCAATCGAGCCACGGACCGGCACGTATCCCACATAGCAGGGTACATGATCGTCGGTTCGATACCGCACGACATGGTACCCGCACTCGACCGGAGGCGAGGGCTGCGTGGATCGACGGACGCGAGCGAACCGGCTCGGAATGACTGACCGAACCGACCCGTACGAACGGAAGGTCCAGCTCACGGGCGGAACGACGTACACGGTCTCGCTCCCGAAGGGGTGGGCGAACGACCGCTCGCTCGACACCGGCGACACGCTCCACCTCCACCCGAGGGGCGGCCGGCTGCTCCTCGCCCCGCCGGAGACGGAGGGCGGCGATCGGACCGTGTCGCTGTCGGCGGCACGACACGACCCGACCGGGATCGGCCGGCTGGTCGCCGCCGCCTACGTCGCCGGCGCGGACGTCGTCCGCGTCGACGGCTCCCCGGATCGGGCGGACCGGGCGGCCGTCCGCGACGCGGTCGGCGGTCTCGTCGGGATCGAGATCGCGGAGGAGACGGCGGAGACGATGGTCGCGCGGACGATGCTCGACGTCGCGGACCTCCCGCCCACGCGGACGCTCGAACGCATGGCCGACCGGACGCTGAGCCTCCACGCGGAGGCCGTCGCGGCCGCGCTCGCGGGCGACGGCGAGGCCGGCCGGAAGATACGCGGACAGGACGACGACGTCGACCGACTGTTCGGCCTCCTCTCCCGCGAGTTCCAGCGCTCCCTCGTGGAGGTTCCGGCACACGGGGACGGCGGGCTCACGCCCTTCGACCACTACGCGATCGCCAGGCAGCTGGAGCGGGTCGCGGACCACGCGGAGAAGATCGCCGAGGCCGCAGAGGCGATCGCGGAGCCGCCCTCGGACCCGGTCGCGGCGGACCTCGACCGGCTCGCGACCGACGCGCGTGCGGCCGTCGAACGGGCGTTCTCGGAGGCGATCGGCGAGTGTGACCCGCGGGCGCTCGGCGCGATGGTCGCCGACGCCGAGGAGCTCCTCGAGGAGACGCGTCGACTCGACCGGGAGCTCTACCGGCGGGAGCTTGCGGACGGGTACGTGCTCGCGACGGTCCTCGACAGCATCACGCGCACCGTCGAGTACGGCATCAACGTCGCCGAGGTCGGGCTCCGTGCGGCCCTCCGGAACGCCCCGGACCGATCGACCGCCGAGCCGACGTGAACCGCCCGGCCTTTCCCGAACACCGTCGACGAACCGGCGCGCGTCGTCGGAGGGCGTGCCGACGGTCGTGTGACAGGCGTTCTCACCGTCAGGGTTTTCATCCTGCGACGGGTATCGTGTCCCATGAGCACCGAATCGGTTCAGGGAGGCGGCGAGGACCCGGCGATCGAGGTGACGCCGGACGCCGCCGCGGAGGCGCTCTCGCTCCTGGAGGGCGAAGAGCTCGACACCGACGAGGCGGGGCTCCGGCTGTTCGTCCAGCAGGGCGGCTGTGCGGGGCTCTCCTACGGGATGCGCTTCGACACCGAGCCGGAACCGGACGACCTCGTCGTCGAGCATCACGGGCTGCGGGTGTTCGTCGACCCCGCCAGCCGGAACTACATCGGCGGGAGCAAGCTCGACTACGAGAGCGGCCTCCAAGCGGCCGGCTTCCACGTCGAGAACCCGAACGTCGTCTCCGAGTGCGGCTGCGGAGAGTCGTTCCGGACCTAGCGTCGCGTCGGCCGCTCCTTGCCCCACGTCTCGCCGCTTAAGTCCCTCGACCGAGTACCGGACGGCATGGAACTCGACGCGTCGACGACCGCGGAGGGCGAGCGGGTGTACATCGACCGGGCGCGCGCCGAACGCGGGGCCGAAGGACCCTTCTACCTCGTCTACGCGGACCCGAACGCCGCCGACCGGTGGGGCTTCGCGTGCGGGAACTGCGGCTCGTTCGACACCGCGATGGACACGATGGGCCGGATCCAGTGTACCGACTGCGGCAACCTCCGCAAGCCCGACGAGTGGGACGCCGCCCACGAGTGAGTCGTACGGAGCCGGCGCGCACGGCTCGAACGCGGCGATGTACGATCCCGAGATCCGTGAGAAAGTTTATCACGGATCCCGACCAACGGTCGACCAGATGGCCACTGCGAGCATCCCACCGACGACGGAGGCCAGAGACGTCTTTCGTGAGCTCGGATACACCGTCTCCGAGGGCGGACGCGAGTTCGTCGCGGAGCGGAAGTGGCGACGCGTCCTCGTCACCGCGCTGTGTATGGACGACGACGACCTGGACCCGTATCTCACGGACGGTGGGGAGACGCCGCGACTCCGTTGTTTCGTCACGTGGCGGTCGAATGCCGACGACCTCCAGGAGCGGCTCACGTCGCTGAAGCCCCCCTACGACTGGGCGGTGATCGGCGTCGACCCCGGCGGCGACGACTTCTCCGTGATGGAGGGCGCGCCCGGGAGCCCCTGAAAACGGGCCCGGTCGTCGCGCGGCCGGCCCGCGGGCCGCGGGCGGTTTTATAATCACGTGTGACCAACCGGTACGCATGGTGTTCAAGAAGATCACGCTGATCGGAACGAGCGAGGAGAGCTTCGACGCCGCCGCCGACGAGGCGATCGATCGAGCCGAGGACACGCTCGAGAACGTCTACTGGGCGGAGGTGAAGGAGTTCGGCGTGGAGATAAAGAACGCGCCGGAGCGGGAGTACCAGGCCGAGGTCGAGGTCGCCTTCGAGCTCGAGGACTGAACCGACGGCTCCGGCTCCCGTCGAGCCGCCCTTTTTACGCCGCCGGGTCGGGGCCGCTTCACGTCGAGCGCCGCCCCCGCCTTCGTGCCGAGCGCCGCCCCCGCCTTCACGCCGAGAACTCGTACAGCTCGTCGCCGACGTGGTGGATCGAGGAGACGACCTTTCCGCTCTCGCCGACCATCTCGTCGCCGTCGACCATCGCGCGACCGACGGCGAGCACCTTCCCGTGGGTCTCCTCCGCGATCACGACGAGGTCGCCCTCGCGGATCGCGGCGTCCGCCTCGACGATGCCCGGCCGCATCACGTCCGCGCCGTCGGACACGAACGAGATCGCGCCCGCGTCGACGGTGACGACGCCGGTCTCGGGCTCGTAGTCGTTCGCGCCCCGCACGGTGAGGAACGGCTCGTCGTCGTCGACGTAGAAGACCGCCGGGTCGCCGTCGACCAGCACTACCTCGTAGTTCGCGTCGACGAACTCCACGAGTTCGAACGTCTCTCCGTCGACGTCGACGCCGAGGTGGTCGGCGACCGCGTCGCGTATCGCCGCGATCTCGTCGCTCCGGAGGTGGTGGCGGGATTTCACCTGCATGGCCGCCCGATCGATCGGCGCGCCGATAAAGGGTCCGTTCCGCGTTCCGGATCCGCGTCGTGGGCCCCGAACGACGCCGGTTCGTGGGATGAATTCCCGGAGCGTTGGCCCGATCAAAACGGTATTAAACCACCTCTCCATAGTCGTCGGTATGCTTGACCCACTGCCGATCGCGCTCGCAGCGATCGCGACGCTGACGGTCGTTCTCGTCAGTACGCTGAAGGGAACGGGGTGGGAGCCCACCGAGGACATCTCCGACGAGATCGTCGAACGGCGCGCCAACTCCCTCCCCGACACCGGCTTCCCCGAGCCCGGCAACCGCGCGATCGGCGCTGGTGGCGGCGGCGGCGGCGCGATCCCGGCGGGCGGCGAGGGCGGCGAGGGCGAACTCGAGGAGGGCGGCTCGGCGAGCGCCGGCCCCGGCGACATCCCCGAGGACGAGGTCGAGTACTTCGAGGTCGAGTTCGCGAAGCAGGGCGAGACGGTCGAACTGGCGAACAACGAGCCGATCCTCGACCAGGGCGAGGAGCAGGGATGGGACCTCCCGTACGCCTGCCGACAGGGCCAGTGCGTCTCGTGTGCCGGCCACATCACGGACGGCCCCTCCGAGGACTTCGTCGAACACGACAACCAGCAGATGCTCGACGAGGACGAGCTCGGGGACGGCTACACGCTCACCTGCGTCGCGTACCCCCGCGACTCCTTCACCATCGAGACCGGCGAGGCCCCCTGACCCTCCGGCCGCGACCCCCGACTCCCTTCGGCGACGGCGCGCTCGCGACACCCTTTTTCCCGTCTCTCCCGTACGAACGCCATGTCACTGGCAGCCGCCGCCGCGGCCGGGCTCCTCCTCGTGCTCGCGGCCGCGCTCGTCCACCGCGACGCGACGCGGATCGGCGTCGAGTCCGGATCGCCGGCGTTGTGGGCCGGTCTCGTTCTGGGTACCGGCGGGGCGGGAGCGACCACGGCGCTCGTCGTCCCCGACGCGCCGCTTCCGGGCGTTCTCGTGGTGGTCGCGTTGGGACCGCTGTTGTACCTCCTCGAGCGCGACGACTCGCTTCACGGCGACGACGACCCGGACCCGACGCAGCTCCCGAGCGCGACGGCGGACGGATCGGGTGCGACGGCGGACGGGTCCGCGTCGATCGACGAGGCGGACGCGCGGCCGACCGCAGGCGAGGACCCGGCCGACGGGCCGTCCGCCTCGCCGACGAGCAGGGACGAGTGACGCCCGAGGGGACCCCGGCGATCCTCGGTCATCGACGATGACGTAGTTCGTTTCGCCGATGTGATCGACTCCCAAACCGCAACCTTCCAAAGGTTCGGGCGCGAAGGGAGCACAATGAGCGACGAGAGCCTCGCGGAGCGGATCGAGACGTGGATGGTCGGCCAGATGCCGATCATCCAGATGCACGGCGGGACGAGCGTCGTGCGCGAGGCCGACCCGGAGACCGGCGAGGTCGTCGTCGAACTCGGCGGCGGCTGTGCGGGCTGTGGCGTCTCGAACGTCACCGCGGAGAACATCCGGCGGGACCTCATCACCGACTTCGAGGCGGTCACCGACGTCACGGTGCGCGTTCCCTCCTCCGGCGACCAGGGCGCCTCGACGGTCGAGGGCGGCCGCGGCGGGGAGCTCCGCCACGAGACGGACGCCTCGAACCACTTCTGAGCGGGACTCGTCTCGAGACCCCCGGCTACAGCGCCCCCTCCAGCGCCGCCGCCACGCTCCGCGCCTTCTCGGCGAGCGCCGGGGGGACGTGGCCGGCCGCGACGGACCGGTCGAGGGCGTCGTCGTCGACGCGCTCGACCGTCCCGTCGGGGTGTTTGATCACGTCGACGTGGAGGTCGACGTAGCGGGCGGCGTCCGGGAGGATCTCGACGGGAGTACAGACGTTGACGTAGGTCCCCTTCACCGTCCCGTCGGAGCCTCGGTAGGTGGTCGGGTACCACCACCGACCCTCCTTGAGGCTCGTCGTCGCCACGTCGCCGGCCTCCCGGCGGGTGCCGAGCCCGTCGTAGTCCCCGCCGGGCGTCATCTCCCGCTCGACGCCGACCGAGCCGTCGTCGTCGACCGCGGTCACCGTTCCCTCGCCGAGGGTGATCAGCCGGCCGTCGGGCTTGCCGTGTTCGAGCCGGAGCCGGTCGCCCTCCGTCGGGCCGAAGGCGTCGCGCACGGCGGAAACGGGGAAGTCGGCGTCGGGGTCCGGGTCGCAGATCGCCTCGGCGAAGTCGACGCCGGCGGACGCCGACTCGGAGCCGGCCTTGATCCGGTGGTGGCCCGGCATCGTCGCGGTCACCTCCCGACGCACCGCGTCGAGCGCGAAGCGCGACGCGCGGCCGAACCGGATCCACGCCCCGGCGTTCGGCCGGGCGAGCGGCTCGGGTCGCGTCTCGGCGGCGTCCCCGAGGAGGCCGAGGCCGTCGGTCTCGGGGTCGGTCCCGTCGCCGACCGCCTCCGCGAGCCGCTCGGCCTCGCTCACGGCGCGTTCGAGCCCCGCCTCGAGGTCGTCCACGTCGGCGTCGAGCGCGGCCGGCCCCCAGACCGCGCGCCACCCCGTCGGCGGCTCGATCCCGAGGAGCTCGGTCATCCCAGCCAGCTCGCGGGCCGCCTCGTCGTCGCGAACGTCGACGCGCGTTCCGGAGCCCGGCTCCAGGGTGACGAGGCCGGTTCCGACCCGGAGCGCCGCGTCCAGTTCCGGCCGACGCGACTCCCAGGGCGCGGCCGACGACCGCACCTGGACCCGGACCCGATCGCCGGTTTCGACCCGCGCGTCGACGTTTCCGTAGGGGAGGTATCCCTCCGTGGGGGCGTTCGGGACGGGAGCGTCGCCCCCGGCCGTCTCGTCGTCAGCGCCGTCGCCGTCACCGGAGCCGGCGGCCAGATCGAGGACCGCCCCGCCGCCGAGCGTCTCCGCCACCTCCCCGTCGAGGACGGTCCCGACGGGTGTCGGGTCGGCCCACGCCAGCGCATCGATCCCGACGTCGACGAGCAGCTCCCGCAGCGTCGCGACCGCGTCCGGATCGCCCGCGACGCCGACTCCCTGGCGGTCCTCGGTCGTGGTGACGGTCGCGTCCGGCGGGGCGGCGGGGAAGTCGGCGTCGAAGCGTCTGCGGATCGGCGCTGAGGCGTCGACGACGGCGTGGTCGGCCTCGAGCAGGAGTCGCGTCAGCGCCGTGGCGTAGATCCCGCGGATCCGCACGTTCACGCCCGCACACCCCGGTTCGATCGCGTCCCGCTCGCGTTTCCGCGTCGTTCGTCGGCATCCATGTCCGGGGGTTTCGACCCCGACCGCTTGAACCTCCGGTGTTCGACCGACCGGACGGCGGGGGGACGAGCGGAATCGACTACGGGGGGGTGAGAGGAGGTCGGCGCGCCCGCCGCGACAACACTGACCGCCACGGCGACCCATTAAGTCGGGGCGAGCCGAACCGCGACCCATGGACTCACGGTCGGATCCCGTCGAACGGGAGGACGACGACGACCGCGACCTCTACGACGTCGCCACGTGGGAGGAACGCACCTCCCTCGACGGGCTCGCGGTCGCGCTGTACTGGCTTCTCACGCGCTCGGCGAAGGCGCTCGTCGTCCTGTTGGCCGGGGTGATCCTCCTCAGCATCTTCGCGTCGTTCGGCGTGGGGCTGCTGTTCGATCCCGCCATCGCCCTGTTGCTGGCGCTGTCGACCGTCCCCGCGTTCGGGCTCGCGGCGTACGTGTACGTCTCCGACGTCACGACCGGCGAGCCCCTCTCGCTTCTGGTCGCGACGTTCCTGTTGTCCGTACTGACCGCGACGTTCGCGGCGGTGCTCAACGGCGCGGCCCGTCCGCTCTTCGACCCGCTCGGGTTCCTCGGAACCGTCCTCTTCTTCTTCGTCATCGTCGGTCCGATAGAGGAGACGGTGAAGCTGCTCGCGGTGCGGCTGTACGCGTACACCGACGAGCGGTTCGACGCCGTGATCGACGGCGCGGTGTACGGCGCGATCGCCGGGCTCGGCTTCGCCGTCATCGAGAACCTGCTGTACATCGCGCGGAGCGTCGACGTCGCGGAGCTCTCGCTCGGGCTCGCGACGCTCGGCGCGGGCGACGGGATCGCCGCGCTGCGCGCGCTCGCCGGCCCCGGCCACGTCGTCTACTCCGCGTTCGCGGGCTACTACCTCGGACTCGCGAAGTTCAACCCCGAGAACCGCGGGCCCATCGTGATCAAGGGCCTCGTGATCGCGGCGACGATCCACGCGCTGTACAACACCCTCGTGGGACCGGCCACGGTGGTCCTCTCCTCCCTCTCCGGGCTGCCCCAGGTGCCCGCGCTGTTCGTCTTCGTCGTGCTCTTTCAGGGCTTCTTCGGCTACCTGCTGGTGCGGAAGCTCCGCCGGTACCGGGACGTGTTCCTCGCGACCCGCGGCGAGGGGGGAAGCGACGCGACCGCCGCGGGAACCGACGGGACGGCCGAGCGCGATCGGAGCGACGGAGCGGTCGAGCGCGATCGGAGCGAGGAGGCGGGCGACGCGCCGGGCGCCGGGACCGATCGGGAGGCGACTCCCGAGCGGGACGAGTTCGAGGGGTGAGTCGGTCGAACGGCGACCCGGCTACGGCGGCGACTCGACCCGCGAGCGGTCGCCGGTCCCGCCGGTGAGCGCGCTCGCGAGCGCGCCCTTGACGACGACCTCGTCGCCGAGGTCGGTGAGCCGGATCTCCGGGACGTTAATGAACACCATCTCCGCGAGCTTCTCGCGGACCGGGTCGAGGACGCGCTCGGGGTTGTTGAGCGCGACCGCGCCGCCGACGCTCACGACGAGCGGCGCGTACGCGTGGATCACGTTCGCGATCCCCATGGCGTTCCAGTGGGCGAGCTGGTCTATCACGTGGTCGGCGAAGGTGTCCGAGCCGGCCGCCTCGAAGACGTCGACCGCGGAGAAGTCGGGGTCCTCGATCGGGAGCGCGGTGTCGATGGGGTCCTCCTCGTGGAGCTCGCGGGCGTACTTCGGGATGTTGTTGCCGGAGCAGTACCCCTCCCAGTGGCCGTCGAGGCCGCACCCGCAGGTCATGAACCCGTGCGGGTCGACGGTCATGTGGCCGACCTCGCCGGCGTTGCCGTCCCAGCCGGAGAGCACGTTGCCGTCGACGGCGACGCCCGCGCCGATCCCCGAGGAGACGGTGAGATACACCATGTCGTCGGGGTTGCGTTCGGAGTGGAACCGCTCGCCGATCACGCCCGCGTTGGTGTCGTTGTGGAGGTGGACCTCCTCGGTGTCGAGCAGCCGCGAGACCGGGCCGACGAGCGGGATCCGCTCGACGGTGTCCGGGAGGTTCGCCGGGTTCAACACGACGCCGGCCGCGAGGTCGAGGGGACCGATGGAGCCGATCCCGGCGGCGGCGACGGCGTTCGGCTCGACGCCGGCCTCCGCGCACGCGTTTCGGACGACGCTCAACACCGCCTCCGTGACGGCGATGCCGGTCGGGCCGCGGGGAGTCCCGCGCGCGTCGGAGCCGAGCACGGTCGCCGTCCCGTCGCCGACGACCGCACGGACGTTCGTCGCGCCGAGGTCGACGCCCACGTAGTAAGCCATCGGCGGAAAGAGTGCCCCGTTACCACTTAATCGGGACGGTTCCGTCGGGTGTCGCGTCGGTCACGGATGCACCGCGGGACGCGAGGCGAAACGGGAGTCTCCGACCGGGTCTCAGGGCGCGACGCGGCGTTTCGCCTCGACCGGCTCCTCGCGAACGAACGTCACGGGACACGGCGCCGAGAGGATCACCTCCTGGGCGACGCTGCCGAAGACCGCCTTGCCGGTCGGCGAGCGGTGTCGGCCGCCGACGACGACCCGGTCCGCGTCGATCGCCTCGGCCAGCGCGACGATCTCGCCGGCGTGGTCGCCGACCGCCCCGCGGACCGAGTGGTCGACGCCCGCCGCCGAGAGCGCCTTCGAGATCGCTCGGGTCGTCGTGTGTCGCTCCGCCACGGCGTCGGGGGTCGATCCCTCGCTCCCGGCGTCGACGCCGAGGTTCGACCGGACCTCGTCGAACTCGTCGTCGTCGAACACGTGCGCGAGGACGACCGTGGCCCCGGTGGGCTTCGCGACGCTCGTCGCCTCCGCGGCGAGCCGCTCGGTTCGCTTCTCGTCCTCGCTTCCGACCGCCAACAGGATCGTTTCGATGCTCATACCTCCCGTTGGCGCCGCGAGCGCTTAAACTTGCTGATTTTTAACTCAATACTGAATTAATATTCGTGACACGGGCGGGACGATGCGGCGGCCGTGATGACGGACCGGGAACACCGGGTCGGGACCACGACCGTGTGGCGGCCGCATCGCTGGAGAACGGACGACCGACGGCACGAACGAGAAGGGAGGGCGGCAGTCGACCTCGTCAGTAGTCGGGGGCGTCGTCCTCGACCTCGCGTTTCAGCGAGTCGCGCCGGGACTTGGCGTCACGGCCGGTGGCCTCGAGCAGGAAGGCGTTCTTCGCGTCGACCGCGTCGGCGGCGGCGTCGGCGTTCCCCTCGGCGATGACCTCCTCGGCCGGCCGCTCCTCGAAGTGGACCGCGAGCTTGTCCTTCTTGCCGCTGTACTCGGCCGCGCCGGCGACGATCCGCTCGAAGACGGGGTTGTCGGGGTTCTCGACCACGTAGAGCTCGTGGCCGTCGTACTCCTCGGTGCCCGTGACCTCGCCGAAGTACTCCTCGATGGAGCCTTCGAGGTCCGGCATGCGCTCGTCGAGATGCTCGCCGCGGCGCATCTTGTACTGCTTCATGCTGCGACCGTTCGACAGGGTCGCGTAAACCAGTTTCGTCACGGAGGATCGGCCCCGAACGGCGGGTACGAGGTCCGAGACGGCCCGGACGACGAGCGCGAACCCGGAGCGCGTTCGGCCGGTCGGCTACCGCGACCGCTCCGCGACGTAGCCGCGTTTACACTCGGGACAGATGTCGCCCGCCCGCATCGAACTCCCGGCCGACTCGACGGTCATCCCACACTCGGGACAGTAGTACTCGGTCGGGACGCCGCCCGCGTCCGCGGTCTCCAGCTCGGGGCTCTCCTCGCGCGTGATCCCGGAGCCGGGAGCACCCTCCTCCGCGTCGGCGGTCGCGCCGGCGTGTCCGTCGCCGCCCGCCGCGCCCCCCGCGGACGCCGACGATCGGTTCGTCGGCTCGACGTACTCCGTGTCCGCGGACGTCGCGGTCGAATCGGCGGCCTCGGGCGTCAGGCCGCCGAACTCGACTCCACTGTCGCCGTCCCCGCCGACCTCGGCGTCGAAGCCCTCGTCCTCGCCCCGCTGTTCGGGCCAGGGCGTCGCCTCGAACGTTCCGTCGTCGTCGTCCGGCTCGACCTCCGGCCACTCGCCGCGGTCGCGGTCGCCCGCGGCGCCCCCGGCGTCCGCGCCGCCCGCGTCGAGGATCACGCCGTCGTCGTCCGCGCCGTCGCCGGTGCCGTCGGAACCGGAGGCGTCGGCCGCGTCGGCGGCCCCGTCGTCACCGTCCGTACCCGAGCGAGCGGCCGGATCCGGCCGCGTCGGATCGCCGTCGGACCCGACGGCGTCCGGCGCGTCGTCGACCGCGTCGCCGGCCGGCCCGTCGTCGATCAGCTCCGCTCCCTCGTCGTCGGCCGCGACCGCGGGGTCGCCGGCGGAGGCGTCGTCCGACCCGAGGTCTCCCGGCTCGTCGTCGACCGTCGGCCCGTCCTCGACGGGACCGGCCTCGAGGATCTCCGCGTCGTCGCCGGCGGGGTCCGCCGCGCCGACGTCGGCGGCCCCGCGGTCGCGCTCGACGTCGTCGCTCCGGACCGCTCCGGCAGCGCCGGGGGACGGGTCCGCGGCCGCGTCGGATCCGTCGGGCTCGTCCGCCGCCCCGGTCGATCGGGGGGTCTCCGTCGCTCCGGCCGGTTCGGTGCCCCCGGTCGCCGATCCCTCGGCGGTCGCCGCCTGGTCGGCGAGCTGTTCCATCGTCGTGACCTCGGTGTTCTCGCTGACGACCTGCGTCTCGCCGCAGCGAGCGCAGGTCTTCACCTCCCTGACGGTCGTGACGACTTCCTCGCCGTCCTCCTCGCGCTCGCGCTCTAGTTCGGGCTCCGAGAAGTCGTGCCCGAGCAGACACCTGAGTCCCATTACTCCACCCTGCGGCGTCGAGGGTAAAAAACGCCCCGTCGGCGTCGGACGCCCGGCACACGCGGACATGCGGGAGGAGGCGGCCCGGCCGGCGCGGGATCCGAGGGCACACCAGACTCTTTGAGGCCTCGACGCGTACGGGTCCACGCACCATGCCGACCGTGTACTACCAGGGCGAGGAGATCGAGTGTGAGGAGGGCGCCGTCTTGCGCGACGTGTTGAAGGAGGCGGGTCTGTCGGTGTACAACGGCAGATCGGCGCAGTTCAACTGTCGTGGAGCCGGCTCGTGTGGAACCTGCGCGGTCAAGGTCGACGGCGAGGTCAGCGAGCCGGACCGCAAGGAGAAGGCCCGGCTCTGGTTACCCCCCCACCACCCCAACCACGACGTCCGGCTCGCGTGCCAGACCCGCGTCGAGGGCGACGTGGAGGTGACGAAGGGCCGCGGGCTCTGGGGCCAACACGTCTAGCGACGACGAGCGGTTCCGTCGCCGCCGCTACGCGGTCGATAACAGCCCGCGACGGACGTGAGTCCGCACCGCGGGAACAAAACTCGTTTTCGCGTGTCGGAGCCGTGTTCGGCGTCAGCCGGACGACCCGCCTCGGTAGCCGGTTTACTGCCGAACGACGTTCGTCGCGCGGGGACCCTTGGGGGAGGACTCGATGTCGAACTCGAGCTCCTGACCCTCCTCGAGGTCCGGACCGCCAACGTCCTCCATGTGGAAGAACACGTCGTCGTCCTCGTCCTCAGTCGAAATGAAACCGTAGCCGCCAGTGTCGTTGAAGAAATCAACCTTTCCTGTCGCCATTGCGTTTGAACACACGCCGGTCGAGGGCATAAGACTTGTGAGTGTACAGTTAACACGACTGTCACTCGACGATCGTTGTCGGGGATCGGCAGAAAATCGACAGCCGATGACCGTCCGTGCGGTTTCGTCGGATCGAACCGACTGACCCGTCGGTTCCGGCCGGGCGCCGGTCCGACGGGGACGTTTATGTCCGGGCGCGATCGATCCGGCGACGTGTTCGACGTCCTTCGCGAGAACGGCCCGGCGTTCCTCGTCCCGGCCGCCTGGATCGTCGTCGCGGGTACGGTCCTCGGGGCGATCGCCGAGCACGCGCTGTTCGTCGCCCACGTCGTCATGAGCGTCCTGCTCGTCGCGTTCCTCGTCGGTTCGTGGACCGAGATGGGATCGGGCAGCCTCCGCGTCTGGCGGCTCGTCATCCTCGCGGGC